>NZ_JALKFY010000210.1:0-257 GCF_023242985.1 Frankia sp. Mgl5
GAACAAGCTTGGCTCCGCCATCATCGTGCTGGGTTCCGCAGAAGGAGACAAGGTTAATCTAGTGGCCGGAGTGACCAAAGATCTGATGGATCAAGGCTACCATGCCGGCAAAATTATCAAGGAAGTGGCAGCCCGCTGCGGCGGTGGAGGTGGCGGACGTCCCGACATGGCCCAGGCAGGCGGCAAGGACGCTTCCAAACTGCAGGAAGCTTTGGCTCTGGTCACCGAGCTTGTACAAAACCAGGTGGTGTCGAAAT
>NZ_JALKFY010000211.1:0-257 GCF_023242985.1 Frankia sp. Mgl5
CTTCAAGGATATCTTCACTCCCTGTTACTAGCTTTGCGCCTTGTTTGATCAAGTTATGCGGCCCCAGGCTTAGCGGGGAAAAAATAGTTCCCGGCACAGCAAAAATCTCTCTTCCCTGTTCCAGCGCACAATCAGCCGTGATCAGCGACCCGCTGCGTTCTGCTGCCTCAACCAGCAGCACCCCAAGACTTAGTCCGCTAATGATGCGGTTTCGCTCAGGAAACAGCCCAGGATGCGGGGGTGTATCTGGCGGATAT
>NZ_JALKFY010000212.1:0-257 GCF_023242985.1 Frankia sp. Mgl5
TCATTTTGCAGAGCAGAACGATCGACCGCTCCTGTCTGCAAATTAACGATGGTCGCCTGGGCAGGGTCCTTCAAGCTCCATTGAACCGTCGTTCCTTCTGCGCCGGAAGTCGGCAATTGGATCACCGAAGACTCGCCGTCATAGCTGAGTGCCAGTGCCAATTTATCGTGGGCAACGGCCAAAGCCTCGGCCAGCGCACCGCTTTCCATCGGGGAATATCCTTGTTGCTCCGCTTCCGCCTCGGAACTAAAGAAGAC
>NZ_JALKFY010000213.1:0-256 GCF_023242985.1 Frankia sp. Mgl5
CTTCCCATGACAACCCGGTTCATGCTTTCAACACCCGCTGCAATGACAACATCGCTCATTCCGGCGATGATTTCATGCGCAGCCTGATTTAGCGTTTCCAAGCTTGAACCACATGCCCTGTTTGAGGTCACGCCACAAACCTCGACCGGAAAGCCTGCGATCAGTGATGCCAAGCGAGCGATGTTGCCCCCCTGTTCGCCGATTTGTGTCACACACCCCATTTTCACGTCGTCAACAAGCGAGGGATCCAATCGAT
>NZ_JALKFY010000214.1:0-256 GCF_023242985.1 Frankia sp. Mgl5
TAATCGAAGTCGGCGATACCAAAGTAATCTGTACAGCGACGCTTGAAGAGAGAGTGCCTCCTTTCATGCGCGGAGGCGGGAAAGGCTGGATTACCGCTGAATATGCCATGCTTCCTCGTGCGACTGAGACACGCAACGCGCGTGAATCATCAAAAGGGAAAGTGGGCGGAAGAACCATGGAAATCCAACGCTTGATCGGTCGTGCCCTGCGTTCGGTTGTCCATTTGGAGGCGATGGGCGAGCGAACCATCTGGCT
>NZ_JALKFY010000215.1:0-256 GCF_023242985.1 Frankia sp. Mgl5
CACTCACGGTGGCGAGCGCTGCTGTGATTTCCGCAGTGGTCAGGTCAAAATAGCGTGCGATGGCGATCGCTGGCAGTGCGTTTAGCACGTTATGCTTTCCATGCAGCGGCAGGTAGACGGGGAAAGACTCGCCGGAACGGAAGTGCACGTCAAAATGGGTACCCCGCTCATCAGCCACCATCTTTTCCGCCCAGATGTCGGCAGGGCCATTAACGGAATAATAGAGAATCTTGCCCGAATATAAATGGCTTATCAT
>NZ_JALKFY010000216.1:0-256 GCF_023242985.1 Frankia sp. Mgl5
GGCCTACGCCGAGAATCGCCACCTCCGGATAGTTAATGATCGGAGTGAAGAACATGCCGCCAGCGGAGCCAATATTGGTGATGCTGAAGGTAGAGCCTTTCAGCTCGTCGGCACTTGCTTTGCGATCACGGGCTTTGCCTGCCAGCTCGGTAATTTCGCCAGCGATAGCAAAGATCGATTTGCGATCCGCTGCTTTTACCACCGGAACAACCAGACCTTCATCTGTCGAGGTAGCGATCCCGATGTTGTAGTATTT
>NZ_JALKFY010000217.1:0-256 GCF_023242985.1 Frankia sp. Mgl5
TTGCATACCAACGCAGCGTGGATCAGTTTTTCCGAATCCCTTTTGGAAACGATCGGGAAGGCAGAGGTGGAACGCGGCCTTGTCGCACTTGCCCATGTGTTGCAGCATGTGGCCCCGCTCTTTGTCATGTGCGACCCGCAGGATTTGCATGTGATTGCTCAACGAAAAGCAGTTCATTCCGGCCAACCGTCCATTTTCCTCTATGATCGGTATCCGGGTGGGATCGGGTTAAGCGAACAGGTTTACGCAGAGATGG
>NZ_JALKFY010000218.1:0-256 GCF_023242985.1 Frankia sp. Mgl5
GTTTACTCTCCACGATAATTCGGCTTCCGCTTCTCCTTGAAGGCTTCAAGCCCTTCCAGCCTGTCTTTGGTCGGAATCGTCACCTGATACGCATTGCTCTCGATGGCCAATCCCGTTGCCAAATCGGCTTCCAATCCATAATCGATGGCAAACTTTGCCTGTGCCAACGCAATCGGCGCGTTCTGCACGATCTGCTGCGCCAGTTCCAGCGCTGCACTCATAACATTCTCTGCTTGCACCACACGATTAACCAGAC
>NZ_JALKFY010000219.1:0-256 GCF_023242985.1 Frankia sp. Mgl5
ATTACGCAGGATGCGCAGATTGCGGAGCCAATAACCGGAACGCAGGAAATGAAGCGCAATCTGCTGGGAAATGGACGGCGTTCCTTTGTCCATCTGATGCTTCGTCTCTGCCAGTCGCTCGATTACCGCTTTGGAGCCGACACTCCAGCCTACGCGTATGCCGGGGGCGACTGTATCGGACAAGCTGCCTGAATGGATCACCAAACCGCTGTTCCGGCTCAGTTCATACAGCGTTTTTGGCGGTGCTGGCTTTCCG
>NZ_JALKFY010000795.1:0-43958 GCF_023242985.1 Frankia sp. Mgl5
CGCCCGTGGAGCCGGTGTTAGTCAGGGCGGAAGCTCTGCTGTCGGTGTCGAAGCGGGAACCCACCGAGGCGATCGCGTGTGAACGCGCACGACGCAGTAGGAATCCCCGGCCTTCAAGCCGGGGAGGACGTCAAATTGTGCGTGACCACGTCGTGCAGTTCGCGCGCGATGCGGGCCCGTTCCTGATCGGTGGCGAGCCGGCTCGCCGCGGCTCGCTCCGCCTCCTGCATCCGGGCGCGCTGGACGCGGGTGTGGGCGGCGTTCGCGGCGAGACCGAGCGGGATGAGCACGAGGAAGGGAAAGTAGTCGGGGATGATCTCGGGGATGCTCGCCTGGTGGCCGACGCCGAGGACCACGACCCCGCCGGCCAGGCCCGCCGCCGCCCAGGCCCGGTGCGGGCTGTACATCGCGGCGCTGTAACCGGCGATCAGGCAGGACGCGAAGGCGAACACCGTCAGGTCGTCGATGTGCACGCCGAGCTTCAGCAGCGCCGCCGCGGCGATGACGACGCCGTAGGTCGCCAACGGGAAGCGCCGGCGTGCGGCCAGAGGCAGCGCGGTGAGGACGGCCAGCGCCAGCTGCCAGCCGGCGACACTCACGCGGACGGCGATTAGGCGCGGCGCCACAAGGCCGCCCCGCCTCGGCACCCACCCGTCCGCCGGCTCGGCTGGGTCCGCCAACATGGGCGCGGGCGCGGGCGCGGGCACGGCCAGCGGCACCGGCGCTGGTCGGTCCGGTCGCTCGACGGACAGGACCTGACTCGCCCGTTGTTCCGGTACGGCGAGGAGACGGTCACCGTGGATGGCGGTCACCACGCCCAGGGCCAGTACCACGGCGAGGATCGCGTCGGCCACCCACGCCCAGACAGTGAGGCTGGCCGGGCCGGCCCGTTCCCGATGCCGCCGGAGCGCCGCCCAGATCACCGGCCCAGTCTGGCAAGGCCGGCGTCCGCCCACATCCGCCGAGGTGTGCAGCGGCTGTACATCGCCGGCCTACCTCGCAGGGATGACGTCGCACCCGATGCTCCGAGCGGAGCAGCGGACATCATCGCGACGGCCGACGCGCCCGCCCCGTGCCGGCCCCTAGCGTCCCGATCGACGCGGCCCGGATCACCTGGCGGACACCGCAGCCCGCGGGCTGGCACCGCTGGTCGTGACCTCGGGCGGTGAATCACCGCACGGGTGACCGGCCGCGCGCCGCGTCGTGGCCCACCGACCCGGACCTGTGGAGGACTCGTGCCCGCACCCCCAGCCATCGCCATCCATGAGATCACCAAGAGATACGACGATGCCGCGTCGGCGCTGTCCGGGCTCTCGCTCACCGTCGCGCCCGGCGAATCGCTGGCAATCGTCGGGCCGTCCGGCAGCGGCAAGTCGACGCTGCTCAACATGGTGGCCGGGCTGGACCGGCCGAGTAGCGGCAGCGTGACGGTCGACGGTGTGCGGGTCGACCGGCTGAGCGAGACCGCCGCGGCGAAGTTCCGTCGCGCGCGGATCGGAATGATCTTCCAATTTTTTAACCTGCTGAATGATCTGACGGTCCTCGACAACGTGCTGCTACCGGCCCAGCTCGCCGGCACACCGGCTGCCCGGGCGCGCGCCCGAGCCGACGAACTGCTCGGTTACCTCGGCATGGCCGGGCACGCCGGCGCCTACCCGGGACGGCTCTCCGGCGGCGAGCGCCAGCGGGTCGCCGTCGCCCGCGCACTGATGAACCGGCCCGCACTGCTCCTCGCGGACGAACCGACCGGCGCCCTGGACAGCGTTGCCGCCGTCCATGTCCGGGATCTGCTGGCCGCGGTCAACGCCGACGGGCAGACCATCCTCCTGGTCACCCACGACGCGGCGCTCGCCGCCTCGTGCGCGACCCGCACCGTCGAGCTGGTGGACGGGGCCGTCACCCGGGACACCGAGGTGACAGCCGGGCGCGCCACCGACGGGACCGTCGCCGGTGGCACCGACGGGACCGTCACCGGCGACCCGGCTCCGGTGTCCCGATGAAGCCGGCCGGCCCGCTGGGGTGTGTCGTGCTCGCCGGCGTCGGCCGGCGCCGGGCGCAGACGGCGGTGGTGGCACTGACCACGCTGCTCGCCGTGACGGCTTCGGTGCTCGCGCTCGGCCTGATCGCAGGGTCACGCGCGCCGTTCGACCGAGCGTTCGCCGCCCAGAACGGCGCCCATCTGACCGTCCAGTTCGACGCGACGAAGGTGACGGCCGCACGGATCGCCGCCACCGCGTCGGCAACGCCGGTGGCGCGGGCCGCCGGCCCGTTCCCGGTCGCCGAGCTGCGGCTGCGGATCTCCAGCGGCTCCGAGCTCCCCGCGGGGCTCGGACTGCCGCCCGTGACCGTCGTCGGCCGGGACCAGCCGGGCGGCGGCCCCGCTGCGATCGACCGGGTCGCCGTCCTCGAGGGCCGGTGGGCCACCCGCCGAGGAGAGATCGTTCTCGACCCGGACCGCCTGCCGCCCTCGCTGCTCGGAGCCCGGCTCGACCTGCCCACCTGCCCGGCGCCCCCGTCCTGACCGTGGTGGGACTAGCCCACTCGGCGGGGGGCAGCGCCCAGGCCTGGGTCGCCTCCGACGCCCTGGCGGCGCTGGTCCCGCGGGACGTCCCGGCCGGCTTCCAGATGCTCTACCGGTTCACCGCCGCCGGCACCGAGAACGCGATCGACTCCGGCCGGGCGGCGATCTCGGCGGGGATGCCCGCCGGCGCGGTCACCGGGAGCAGGTCCTACCTGGACGTCCGGGCCGGCGCCCTCGTCCGGACCGCGGTGTTCACGCCGTTCGTGGCCGCGTTCGGCGTCCTCGGCCTGGCCATGTCCGTGCTGATCGTCGGCACCGTCGTCGCGGGCGGCGTCGGCGCGACGATCTGGCGCACCGGCGTGCTCAGATCACTGGGGCTCACCCCGGCCCAGGCTGCCGGAGCACACGTCGCCCAGGTGCTGGTCCCCGCCGTGGGCGGTGTCGGGCTCGGCATCCTGTGCGGCAACCTGCTGGCCACGGTGGTCTTCGACGGGGCGCGGGAGGCCTACGGCACTGTCACGCCGTCCGTGCCGCTCTGGGTCGACGCGGCCGTCGGCGCGGGCGCGCTCATGCTCGTCACCGTCGCCGCGCTGCTGCCCGCCCTGAACGCCGGGCGGCGCAGCCCCGTCGACGCGATGCGGCTCGGGCGCGTGCCCCGCCCGGGCCGCGGCCGGTGGGCGGGCCGGCTCGCCGCTCGGCTGCCGCTGCCCCGGCCGGTGAGCCTGGGGCTCGCCCAGCCGTTCGCCCGTCCCGCCCGCTCGGGCGTGCTCGCCGTCGCGGTGGCCTTCGGTGCGCTCGGGGTCTCGTTCGCGGTCGGCCTGGCCACGACACTCGACTCCATCGCGGCGGACAACAGCCGGGACGAGGCCGGAGAGGTCGTCGTGGAGAGCCACGTCCGGATGGCGTCGGGCCCGAAGCCGGGAGCCGCGGAAGCGGAACCGGCCCCAGCCCCGGCACCCGCCGCGGACGTGGGCGAGGCGGCGGACGTGGCCGGGGTGATCGCGGCGCAGCCGGGTACCGCCCGCTTCTTCACCAGCGCGCACGCCGAGGTGTACGCGCTCGGGATCGTCGGGCCGGTGACGGTCACCGCCCACACCGGCGACTCATCCTGGGGCGCACGTCCGATGATCTCCGGTGACTGGTTCCGGGGGCCGGGCGAGGCGGTCGCCGACACGCGGTTCCTGGACGAGACCGGCGCGGGGATCGGCGACACCGTGACCGTCACCGACCACGGGGCGTCGGTGGCCCTGCGGATCGTCGGCGAGGTCTTCGATCTCGATGACGACACTGTCGACCTCGCCACCGACGAGACCTCGCTGCGCGGTCTCGATCTCGGCCTGGCCGTCGACAGTTTCAGCATCGATCTCCAGCCGGGGACCGACCTGGTGCGCTACGTCGGCACCCTGCAGGACGCGCTCGCCTCCCACCCGGCGGTGGTGCGGGCGAACATCGAGGAGGGCTCCGAGGTGATCGCGGTCATGGACGCGCTGATCGCCTCGCTCACGCTGCTCCTGGTGGTCGTCGCGGGCCTCGGCGTGCTCAACACCGTCGTCCTGGACACCCGGGAGCGTGTCCACGACCTCGGTGTCGTCAAGGCGGTGGGCATGACGCCGCGGCAGGTCCTCGCGATGGTGCTGACCTCGGCCGGGGGCATCGGCGTCTGCGCCGCGGCGATAGGGGTGCCGGCCGGCGTCGCGCTGCACCACCGCGTCGTCCCGCTGATGGGCACGGCCGCCAGGACCGGCATGCCACGGGCGTACATCGACGTGTACGGCCCGGTGGCCGCCGCCCTGCTGGTCCTCGGCGGCCTGCTGATCGCGGTGCTCGGCGCCCTGGTCCCGGCCGGCTGGGCGGCCGGGACCAGGGCCACGACCGCGCTGCGGGCCGAATGACGTGGATCCGCCCGGTCAGTGCTGGTTGATCAGGTACGCCACGTCGTTCTCGATGATCCGGTCCAGGTGCTCGGAGAGGACCGGATGGCCGGTGAACCGCTCGACGACGACGAGGCCCTTGGCGACCCGGTCCGTAGCACCGGCCAGGTCGACGTCCCGCAGGAGCGGCACGACCGCGTCGGGGACGGCGTCCGGCCCCGGTTCGAACGCGGCGAGCACCTCGCCCTCCCGGGCGAGCGAGAGCCGGGTGAGCGCGTTGATGTTCCAGAACATGCTCGCCGCCAGGCCGTGCCGGGAGACCGCGGACAGCACCGGGTGCCGGGAGCCCTGGAAGCCGTTGTCCTCGACGGCGAGCACCGCACGGTCGTCGCCGTCGAGCGGCAGGACCAGCACGTACGGGTCGGTGCGCTGGTCGGCGCGCAGCCGGGACAGCGAGCACGGCGCGCCGGGATCGGCGTCGAAGCAGCGCACGACGTCCTCGGGCGAGGCGCCGACCACGATGGTGAACGTGGCGGCCTCGCGGAAGGCGCTGCGCCGGCGCACCCACCGGTAGCGGGTCTCAGGCACCGTCACGACCGGCGGAAGCTCCTCGCCGCGCAGCCGGTGCCCCAGCTGGTCGGTGCGCCGGTGGACGGTCTCGGGCGCGGCCGGGGCGCTCCACACCACCAGCTCGTAGGTCTCGTCCTCGCCGGCGCCGTCCCGGCCGTGGGCGTAAACCCGCAGCCGGTAGTCCCCGGGCCAGGGCGGTGTCGTCAGGTGGCCGAGGTCGGCGGCCGAGCCGGCCCCGACGCCGACGCCCGTTGCTGTGGTGCCGCCGCCGCCGGCACTCGCTCCGGCGCCGGCCACCGCGGCGGCGCCGTTCGCGGCCGTCCAGCTCACGTCGACGATCTCGTCCCAGCGGACGGCGTCGGCGGGGACCGGCGGGGCCGGCGGCGTCGCCAGCACCCGCAGCGACACCCGTACCCGGCCCGTGCCCATGCCGGTCCGGACGAGGACACCGCCGGAGACGGCCTCCACCAGGCCGTTGCGGGCGAAACTCGGCGGATTCGGCAGCTCGCCCTCCACCAGCCCGAAGCAGTGCCCGTCGACGGTGACGCAGCCGGCGGCCTGCCGCGGCAGCCGGTACTCCGCGCGGCGCCGGGCCAGCAGCGCGGCCGGGTAGGCGAGCGGCATCGGCCGGCCGGGCAGCACCAGCGCGACGGACCCCACGGCCGTGCCGACGATCCCCGGCGCGCCGGTGCCGATCATCGGCGGGTCCAGCTCCCGCAGGACGGCGGCGGCGACGGTGACCGCGAGCGCCAGGTGAGCGGCCCCGTGCCGGGCGGCCAGGGTGGGCTCGTCGGCCAGCTCGTCCGGCGGCCCGAACAGGCTCCCGCCGAACGTGGACCCGCCGTTCGCGGTGCTGCCGAGTGCGGTGCCGTCGAGCGGGCGGTCGTCCGAGCCGTGGCCGTCGAGCGGGCTGGCCGCGGCAGGGTCGTCCGCCGCCAGCAGCGGGGCCACGGCGGGATGCTCGACCAGCGCGCGCAGGTAGCTGTGGATCAGATCGGACACCCCGGGATGGACCTCATCCAGGATCGCGACCGCCTGGACCGCCTCGGACTCGCCCGCGGCGGCCGCGGACGCGCGCGATCCGTTCCCGCCGCGCGGCCCGTTCGGCGGGGCGTCGACCAGGCCCCTGGCCAGGCCGCGCGGGGCGCGCAGCGGAAGCTCGTCGATGGCGAGCTCGAGCGCGCCGAGCAGTCGTTCCGGCAGGCGCGGCCCGGCCGAACGCAACGCGGTCAACACCGGTCCGGAGGGTGCGGGCGGGAGCGGGACCGGAGCGGGCGCCGTCGCGCCGAGCCGGCCGAGCTCAGCCGCGGGGGTGGGCGGAATATGGGCCACCAGCTGCGGAAATACCTCCGCGATGACGTGCGCGAGCGGATCCAGGAGGTCCGCCGGCAGCTCGACGGTCTGCTCGGGGAGGGAAATCTGACGGCTTTCCAGGTCCGGTCGAAACACTCACGAAACTTTACTGACCGGCTGCTCTTTTCGGCTTGATCGGCGCTCTGACAGCGTGACGATCAGGCAACACACATTCGTGGGGATCGGCCGCGGGTACCGGGGCCTCGCATATTTCTGACACCGGTGGCCGCGGTCAGATGTTTGTGTCGAAGCAGGTGGCACCCTGTTTGAACTGGTACGGCGCGGAAATGATCCGGACTGTGGCGGCGCGAAACCGACAGCGCCGCCGCCGCCCGTCGCCGGCGCCCTGCCCACCGGGCATGGCGCCGGCCGTTCCACCATCGGGCCAGGCAGCGGCCCTGATCAGCGTTCCTCAGCCGGCCCGGCTGCCCAGGCCGACGGCGTAGTCCGGCCAGAACTGGCCGGCGGCGGGGCCGCCGTTGCAGGTGCCGTCCGACTCCCCGGGGATCTTCACCCAGAAGAATGCGTCGACGTCGCTGTCGCCCGTCGCGGCGGTGGGCGGCGTTCCGAGCGCGCGGCCGGGCGGGTTGCACCAGGCGTTGTCCGGCGCCGGGCCCAGCCCGTTGCGACTGGTGTCCACGACGAAGTGGGCTCCGCCGCCCAGCGCGGCGTTGACCGCGTCACCGAAGGCGACTTCGCTGGTGGTGGTACCGAAGTTCGACACGTTCAGCGCGAATCCGCGTGCCCGGTCGACGCCCGCCGACTTCAGTCGGGCGGCGATGGTGGCGGCGCTGTGCCAGCCGGCGTTGCCGGCGTCGAGGTAGACGGTCGCCCCGGCGGCGTTCAGGACGTCGACCGCGTTCGACAGCATCCCGTAGCGCGTCTGCTGGTCGGCGGGGGAGAGGCAGTCGATCTGGGCGATGGCGTCGGGCTCGAGCACGACCGCGGCCGGCCCGCCGGCGAGCCCGGCGGCAAAGGCGGCGATCCAGTCGCGATAACCCTGCGCGCCGCCGGCGCCGCCGGCGGAATAGCTTCCGCAGTCGCGGTTCGGAATCGCGTAGGCCACGAAGACGGGCAGCGCGCCGTTACCCCTGATGGTGCTGGCCCGGCCGGCCACGTTGCGCTGGGTCGTGGCCGGATCGGCATATCCGAACCAGTCCGCGTGCGCGCCACGCAGAATCTTCTCCAGCGCAGCGATGGCGGAGGGATTCCCGCCGCGCAGCGCGTTGATCGCGGCGGCGACCTGGTCCGCGGGATCGATGTAGAACCGGGCGCCGGCGAACGGGTTCCCCGCGACCGCGGCGGCGGGCGCCGGCGGCGCCGCCACCGGCAGGGCCTGCGCGGCGGCGGGCGGCGGAGCGCTCATGAGCGCGGCCGTGGGCACCTGTACCGCGGTGAGCCCGGAGGCAGCCGGCCGCGCGGGTGCGGTGGCGGTGGGCCCGGTCGTGTGGACGGCGGCGGGCGGGGGCACGCGGCCGGCCGCGGTCGCCGCGAGCGCGTCCACCGCGGAGTCGGAGCCGTCGGGGCCCGCGAGGCCCCGACCGAGACCGACCCCACCGAGTAGCGTCAGCGCCGCGGTGACCGCGAACGCCGTGCGGGCGAGCTGGCCATCGAGCAACGGCCGCCGCGATCCGTGCGCGCCGCTCGAGCGCGCGCCGGCCGGGCGTGCCGCGGCCGGGCGCCTCGCGGTTGAGTGCCTCGTGGCCGGGCGAGCCGTGGTCCGGTGAGCGCTCGCCGGGTGATTGGTCGCCGGGTGATTGGTCTCCGGGTGAATCGACGTCTGGTGATCGGTGTCCGCGCCAACGGCGGCGTCGTCGCCGAAGCCGTATTCGACGGTGCGCGGCCGGGCGGCGGGATTCCTCATGGGGCGAGCCGCGGGCACGTGCCCTCCCGTCTTCACAATGCGTTGCCTCGGTGGGTCCCCTCCCGCCCAGAACTGTAGCAGTGCTAGGCGCGGGAACATGACCGTGCTCATCGAGAATGAGGCAACATCCTGTGTCGGGAAATCCAATTCCGCCCCAACGTGCCCGACCGGTGGGTGTCCGGCGGGTTCGTGCCCGTGCACGGATCTACTCTTACGTGACTGCTGGTCTGGCTCATACCCGGCGGCCGGTCCAGGTCTGGTCCGGCCGGGGCGGGCCGCCAGCCCACAGCGAATTCCGTGGCGCCGGTAATCGTCGTCCGGGGGTAGCCCGTAGGTGCCGGGCGGGGCGGTTCGCGGCGGCGCCGGTCCGCCCACCGTCGATGCTGGGCGTGAGCTTCAATGTGACGTAGTCGTCACGGTGACGACTGTTGCGCGCGAGTGGGCATCGGTGCAATGCGCCGCATCCCGGTGGTGCCGCAGATTCAGGGTGCTGTGACGGTCTTCATGAGCGCGTCGGCGGCCAGTTCGTAGCCGAGCGGGCCGAGCCCGGCGATGATTCCGGCGGCCAGCGGCGAGATGACCGATTCGTGCCGGAACGATTCACGAGCCCACACGTTCGACAGGTGCACCTCGATCCACGGCCGCGGGTAGTTGGCCAGCGCGTCGCGCAGGCTCCAGCCGGCGACCATGAGCGCACCCGGGTTGACGACCGCACCCACGGAGTCGTAGTTGTCCTGGATGGCGTGGATCAGCTCGCCCTCGGACTCGCGCTGGATCGACACGATCTTCCAGCCCCGGGCGGCGACCCGCGCGGCCATGGCCTCCTCAATGTCGCGGAGTGTGGCCGTTCCGTAGATCTCGGGCTGGCGCCTGCCGAGAATCCCGAGGTTCGGGCCGTTCAGCAGGAGAAGATTGCTCACAGCGTACCTCTGCAAGGGTGTAGCGGATGTCCGGGCACGGTGTTTATAACAGGGCCCGCGCTTCTCTCCCGATCGGGGCCCGGCTCTGCGGCGCTGCTCCTACCCGCTCTCGTCCGGATTCGCAAGCTCGATGGTGGTGGGGACCCGTGGTGTCGGGGTGGTGACAGCGTCGTCCGCGGACATCCGGGAGAGCGCTGCCGGTTGCCTGGTGTTCCCGTAGTACCGTCCTTTGCGCACCGGGTTCGATGGATTTTGTCCGCCGAAGGCCGGCATGGGGGGGCTGTCGACATCGCCGCAGCCTCGCAGGCATCTGTATCCGTCATGAAGGGTTAGGTATATGAGCGACAGTCGACGCCCGGCGCCCGAGTTTCCCGCCTGGCCGCAGTTCGACAGCGCGGAACGTGACGGACTGATCCGCGCGCTGGAACAGGGTCAGTGGTGGCGCATGGGCGGTGGCGAGGTCGACGCGTTCGAGCGGGAGTTCGCCGAGTACCACGGCTCGCGCTACGCCCTCGCGGTGACGAACGGCACTCACGCGCTCGAGCTGGCGCTGCAGGTGCTCGGGGTCGGCCCCGGCACGGAGGTCATCGTCCCCGGGTTCACGTTCATCTCCTCGTCGCAGGCGGCCCAGCGGCTCGGTGCCGTCGCCGTCCCGGTCGACGTCGACCTCGACACCTACTGCATCGACCCGGCGGCGGTGGAGACCGCGATCACACCGCGGACGAAGGCGATCATGCCGGTCCACATGGCCGGTCACCTGTCGGACATGGACGCGCTCGCCAAGATCTCCGCGAACACCGGTGTCCCGATCATCCAGGACGCCGCGCACGCCCACGGCACGCAGTGGCAGGGCCGCAAGGTCGGCGAGCACGGCAGCGTCGCGGCCTTCAGCTTCCAGAACGGCAAGCTGATGACGGCCGGCGAGGGCGGTGCGGTGACCTTCCCGGACGCCGAGCTGTACGAGCAGGCGTTCCTGCGGCACAGCTGTGGCCGTCCGCGGACGGATCGCCGCTACTTCCACCAGACGTCCGGCTCGAACTTCCGGATGAACGAGTTCTCGGCATCCGTGCTGCGCGCGCAGCTCGCCCGGCTCGGCGGCCAGATCGACACCCGTGAGCAGCGCTGGCCGGTGCTGTCCGGCCTGCTCGCAGAGATCCCCGGCGTGGTCCCGCAGGGCCGCGACCCGCGCTGTGACCGCAACTCGCACTACATGGCGATGTTCCGGCTGCCCGGAGTCGGTGAGGAGCGGCGCAACGCCCTCGTCGACGCGCTGATCGAGCGTGGCCTGCCGGCGTTCGCGGCGTTCCGCTCGATCTACCGTTCGGACGGCTTCTGGGAGACCGGCGCGCCCGACGAGACCGTGGACCAGATCGCCGCGCGCTGCCCGAACGTCGAGGCGCTGAGCGCGGACGGCATCTGGCTGCACCACCGCACGCTGCTCGGCACCGAGGAGCAGATGCACGACATCGCGGCGATCATCGCCGAGACGCTGGCGGACGCGTGACGACGACCGTGAGCTCGCCGGCCGCTCCGGCCGCTCCGAGTACGCCTGCGGCGGCGCCGTCGGCGGCCCCGGTGCCCGCGGAGGCCCTCGGGTCCGGGGAGGCCCTCGTCTCCGCGAGCGCCCTGGCCTCGTCCGAGGCCCTGATGGCGTCGCAGGCTCTGGCCTCCGCCGAGGCCCTGGCGGCGCCGGTGGCCCCGCCGTCCGTCGCGTCATCGGTGACCGTGGTCTCCGCGGCCCCGGGCCGGGTGCGCGTCGCCGTGGTCGGGCTCGGCTGGGCCGGGCGGTCGATCTGGCTGCCCCGCCTGCGCGAGCACGCCGCGTACGACGTGGTCGCGCTGGTCGACCCCGACGCGGCGGCCCGGGCCGAGCTGGCCGCGGCGCTGGACGGCCAGGCACCGGTCGGGTTGTTCGACGACCCCGACGCGCTGCGACGGGCCGAGGTGGACCTCGCCGTCGTGGCGGTCCCCAACCACCTGCACAGCTTTGTAGCCGCACGGTTGCTAAACGTCGGGATTCCGGTCTTCCTGGAGAAGCCCGTCTGCCTCAGCACCGCCGAGGCCGACACCCTGGCCGCCGCCGAGCTGGCCGGCGGGGCGATGCTGCTGGCCGGCAGCGCGTCCCGCTTCCGGGCCGACACCCGCGCGCTCTACGACCTCGCCGGGCGGCTCGGTGAGATCCGGCACGTGGACGTCTCGTGGGTGCGCGCCCGCGGTGTTCCCGACGCCGGCGGCTGGTTCACCCAGCGCAGCCTCGCCGGGGGCGGGGCGCTGGTCGACCTCGGCTGGCACCTGCTCGACGCGGTCGCGCCGTTCGTGGGCACGGACGGCTTCACCCAGGCCGTCGGGACCGTCTCCAGCGACTTCGTCGCCAACGCCGCCTGGGGCGCGGCCTGGCGGCACGAGGACGCCGCCCAGTCCCGGGCCGGAGGCGACGTTGAGGACACGGTCCGCGCGTTCCTCGTCGCGGACAGTGGTGTGTCGGTGTCGCTGCGCGCGAGCTGGGCGTCGCACCAGGCGCTCGACGCGACGGTGATCCGGGTCGAGGGCAGCGCCGGCACGGCCGAGCTGCGCTGCACCTTCGGCTTCAGCCCGAACCGGCATCCCGCGTCCACGCTGACCTGGACGAAGGACGGCGTGGACAGCGCCGTCGACGTCGTCACCGAGCCGATCGGCGCCGAGTACCGCCGCCAGCTCGACGAGCTCCCGGCGCTGCTCGCCGACGCCGGGCAGCGCGGCCGGGCCGTCGCCCAGGCCCGGTCGACGATCGCCGCCATCGAGCGGGTCTACGACTCCGCGCGACCGCGGAACCACGCCATCCCGGCCGCCCGGGCCGCGTTCTGACGCCGCGAGCACCCACCGCCGACCGCAACGCCGAGCCTTGGGGGGGAACCGATGGGCACCCACGCGATCGTTTTCGACCTTGACGGTGTGATCGTCGACAGCCACGCCGTCATGCGCGAGGCGTTCATGATCGCCTATGCCGAGGTGGTCGGGCCAGGCCCCGCGCCGTTCGAGGAGTACAACCGCCATCTCGGACGGTACTTCCCGGACATCATGCGGATCATGGGCCTGCCGCTCGAGATGGAGGAGCCGTTCGTCCGGGAGAGCTACCGGCTCTCCCGCAAGGTCCTGCTTTTCGAGGGCGTCCGGGAACTGCTCGGCGACCTGCGCGAGCGCGGCCTGCGGCTCGCGGTGGCGACGGGCAAGAGCGGCCCGCGGGCCCGCGCGCTGCTCACCGAGCTGGAGATCGTTGACTACTTCGAACGGGTCATCGGCTCCGACGAGGTGGCCCACCCCAAGCCGGCCCCGGACATCGTCCTGCTCGCCCTCGACGTGCTCGGCGCCGCGCCCGGCGAGGCGATGATGATCGGCGACGCGGTGACCGACATCCAGAGCGCCCGCGGCGCCGGAGTGCGGGCGGTCGCCGCGATGTGGGGGGAGACCGACGAGGCCGAGCTGTTGGCGGCCGGGCCCGACTCGGTGCTGCGCTCCCCGCGTGAGCTCCTCGGCCTACTCGGTGACCACCGCGCGGTGTGAACGCTGCGCCGTGAGAACGGCGCGGTGTGTGGATGGCCGTCGGCGGGGCCCGGGTTTTCGCGTCGGGCCCCGCCGGTCACCGGCCGGCTCACCCCGTCCGGAGCACGCTCCGGGCCGGGTCGAGACCTAGGTGGTCGGCGCGGCGTTCCCGGTCGAGGTCGCGGCCGTCGCCGCGTCCCTCATCGGCGTGGCGGGCGAGGATCACCGCGCCCGCCAGCGATGACAGCCCGCCCAGCGCCGCCGCCCGGACGGGCACCGGCGGATGGCCCGGCCGGGCCATCGCCTGGGCCTGCACGGTGATCGCGTCGACGAGCCCGGGCAGCCCGTCCGCGAACCCGCCGCCGACCACCGCGAGATCCGGCCGCACCAGCTCGGTCAGCCCGACCAGCGCGCCCGCGATCGCGCGCGCCGTCGTCCCGACCGCGGCGCGGGCCCAGCCCGCACCCTCCACCCAGGCCTCGCGCAGCTCCGGATAGGTCACCTCGGCGGCCGCGGCCGGTTCGTCTGACGCGCCTGGTTCGCCTGACGCGCCCGGTCGGGCGGTGGCGCGTAGTTCGGTGGCCCGGCGCAGCGTGGCCGGTCCGGACGCGAGGGCCTGCAGGCAGCCGTCCCGCCCGCATCGGCACCGCGGCCCGTCCAGCGCCACGATGAGATGGCCGATCTCGCACGAGCCGCGCGCGGTGCCGGGGCAGAGCCGTCCGTCGAGCACGATGCCGCCGCCGATGCCCGTGCCGACCCCCACGTAGACCAGGTTCGCGCTGCCGGCATGGTCCGCTTCGGCAAGCGCGGCGAGGTCACCGTCGTCGCCGAGGGCCATCGGCGCGCCCGCGGCGAGCTCGCGAACCGCCTGACCGAGGTCCAGGCCTGTCCACGACGGCCGGCTCGGCCAGGCCGTGACCCGACCGGACGGGTCGACCGTCGCCGGCATCGCGACGCCGACGCCGGCCAGCCGCCCGCCCCACTCGCCGAGCAGCGCCGCCACGCCCGCCCCGAGATCGCGCAGGTCGGTCTCGGCCGGCACGCCCGCCGACCACCGGAAGCTCGCCTCACGGGGCGCGCCGCCGACCGGCACCAGCCGCAGCGCGACCTTGGTGCCACCGACGTCGATGCCGAGATGGCCGACCGTGCCGGCTGCGCCGGCTGGGCTGGCAGCGTCGGCCGCGCCGGCGGGGCTCACCGCGCGCCCGGCAGGCCGAAGAAGGCGCGGTACAGGTCGACCTGTTCGGCCAGCATGTGGATGCCCGGATGGGCGGGCAGACCGCGCTCGGCCGCCGCCTGCAGCAGCCGGGTGCGCGCCGGCTTCATGATGATGTCCGCCACGACGCAGCCCGCCGGCAGCATCGCGGGGTCGAACGGCAACGGGTCGGCCGGGCGCAGCCCGAGCGGGGTGGCGTTCACGATCAGATCGACCTGCCCGGCCGGAGTGGGCGCCGCCGCCGCACCAGCCCGACCGGGCCAGTGCGCGTTCAGCCGTCCCAGCAGTTCGCCCGAACGGGCGGTGTCGGGATCGTGGAGGGCCAGGCTCGCGCAGCCGGCCTCGAGCAGCGCCACCGCGATCGCGCTGCCGGCCCCGCCCGCACCGGCCAGGTGGACCCGGGCCCCCGCCACGCGATGCCCCGCGCGGGCCAGGCCGCGGACGAAGCCGGCGCCGTCGAAGTTGTCGGCCAGCCACCGCCCGTCCGGCTCGCGCCGCAGGGCGTTCGCGCTGCCGCTTATCCGCGCCGCGGCGGAGCGGACGTCCGCCAGCTCCGCAGCTGCGACCTTGTGCGGGATCGTGATCAGGATGCCGTCCAGGTTGGCCATGGCACACAGCCCGGCCAGCACCGTCGGGAAGTCACGCGGGCGCGCGTGCACGGGCACCAGGACGGCGTCCAGGCCCGCCTCGGCGAACACCGGGTTCACCAGCATCGGCGCCTGGACCTGCTCGACCGGGTCACCGACGACGGCGTACAGCCGGGTCGTCCCGGTGATCTCCCGCGGCCGCGTGGGCTCCCGCCGATCCGGATCCGGGGCGGCCAGCGTCACCGACCCCCGCGCCATGCCGGTCATGCCGCCTCGCGTTCCATCGCGCCCAGCGTCGCGACCACCAGGTCGGCCGGGACGTCCGGAACCAGCCGGGGGCCGTCCGCCGAGTCGAGGACGAAGGTGAGGCCGGTGTTCGTGGACTTGCCGGTGTTCGTGGACTTCTTGTCCAGCCGCATGGCGGCGACGAGCGCCGCCGTGTCGGCCCCGGCGGGCAGCGCCGTCGGCAGTCCGTAGTGCGAGACCACCTCGAAGTGCTCGTCGGCGCGCCGGTCGTCGATCAGGCCCAGCGCGGCGGCGAGCCGACCGGCGAAGACCGTCCCGACCGCTACGCCCTCGCCGTGCCGCACCTCGAAGCCGGTGACGATCTCCAGCGCGTGGCCCAGGGTGTGCCCGTAGTTGAGGATGTGGCGCAGGCCGGAGTCGCGCTCGTCGCGAGCCACGACCGAGGCCTTGAGCGCCACGCTGCGCGCGATCTGCTCCTCGACGGGACGTCCGCGCAGGTCGCCGGCGCCGATGAAGTGTGCCCGCGCGATCTCCCCGTAGCCGTTGGTCCACTCGCGCGCGGGCAGCGTCGCCAGGTAGTCGGTGTCGCACAGCACGGCGCTGGGCTGCCAGTAGGCGCCGACCAGGTTCTTGCCGGCCGGCAGGTTCACTGCCGTCTTGCCGCCGACGCTCGCGTCGACCTGCGCCAGCAGCGACGTCGGGAGGTGGATAACCGCGATACCACGGTGGTAGAGCGCCGCCGCGAGCCCGACGACGTCGGTCGTCGTCCCGCCGCCGCAGGAGACCACCGCGTCCGTGCGAGTCAGGCCGAACGCCGCGAACCGCTCGCAGAGCGCCTGGACGTTGGCCAGGTTCTTGTCCGGCTCGCCGTCGCGGGCGGCGACGCGCAGCGCCGGGACCCCGGGATCGGGTACCGCGTCGTCCTCTGGCCGGGCCGAGACGATCACGACCCGGGACGCGCTGATCCGGGCGACGACCTCCGGCAGCGTGCGCCGGACGCCGGGCCCGATGTCGACGGGATAGCCGCGGTCGCCGAGCTCGACCCACACCCGGTGCGTCCCGGGCCCGCCGGCACGGTCGCCGTGCCCGGCTGTCTCGGACGGTGCCGTCATCACGGTCCTTCCGGTGTCAGCTCGGCCGGGCGCGGATGTCAGAGACACGACAGCACCGGCTGAGTCACGTAGCGATATTTGTGGTCGAGTCTGCACCCTGAGATCTCTGATGGCCCAAGTGGGGGAGTGGTAGAAGTTGTCCGGTCGTATCATCGGCGATGCTTCCGGATAGCCAGAAACGGAGCGAGAGCGGCCTGGGGGGTCGAAACATGGTCGGAACGCATCCGTTGGCCGTGCTGGCGGCGAATCTCGCGGAACCCGACCCGACAATCGTGGGGCGGTTCTCTCGGATCGTCACAGCGCGTGCCAACGACATTGCGGTACGCGATGAGAAAGCTGTACTGAGCTATGCCGAGCTGGACTCGCGTTCATCCGCGCTGGCTCGTTCGCTTGTCGTCGAGGGGGACGGCGGCAACATCGGGATCCTGCTGGGGCAGGGAGCGCCCGCGATCGTCGCGATGCTGGGCGCGCTGAAGGCCGGGCGGCCGTTCGTGCCGCTCGACCCGATGCTCCCCGCGGCGCGGCTGGGGCAGATCCTGCGGCTGGCGGGGGTCGCCACCTGCGTTACCGACAGCACGCACACCGAGCTGCTCGCCGCCGCCCGGCTGGAAGCGGCCGACACCGGTCCCACGCCTGGTCCCGAGCCCGGAACAGTGTCGGGCTCGGAGCACACCCTGATCATTGACGACGGGCCGCCGGTCGGTACCGCCGAGATCGACGACGACCTGCTGCCGGGCCGTCGGGCGCTGCCCACCGACCCAGCCTTCCTGGTGTTCAGCTCCGGCTCCACCGGCGTCCCGAAGGGCGTCGTCTGGCGGAACCGAACCGTGATGAAGGACCTGGACGCGGGCATCGAGCGGGTCGGGATGAACGCCGCCGACCAGATCGCCCTCGTGCTGCCGACCGCGTTCGCCGCCGGCATCACGGTCATGTTCTGGGGGCTGCTCTGCGGCGCCACGCTGCACCCGTTCGACCCGCGGACCCGCGGGATCGGCGCGATGCCCGCCTGGCTCGTCGAGCGCAACATCACCACGCTGCACCTGACCCCGTCGCTGATGCGCGCGCTGGCCGGTGCCGCCGAGCCCGGGCTGATCCTGGGCGACCTGCGCGCGGTCACAAGCTCCGGTGAGGCCGTGTACGGCCGGGATGTCGCCGCTCTGCGCGAGCTGCTGCCTACAACGTGCACGTTCTACAACTGGTCCGGCTCGACCGAGACCGCCTCGCTCGCCTTCTTCCCGGTCGGATCCGGCGACGAGATTCCGGCCGGTCCGCTGCCGGCGGGGTGGGCCGTCGACGGCAAGGACATCGAGATCGTCGACGAGCACGGCAAACCCGTACCGGATGGTGCCACCGGCGAAATATCAGTAACGTCAAGGTACCTTTCCGGAGGCTACTGGAACGCCCCCGAGATGACGGCGCAGCGATTTCGGCCGGTTCGCCTGAGTGTCGATTCTCCGTTGGACGGCCTGCGGGATTCCGGTGCGCTGGTTTCCGGTGACGAAGCCCTGGCGGGCCCGGCGAGCCCGGCGGACTCCGCGGGCCCGGACCACGACCTGCCCGTCTCCGGCGTCACCGTCACCGGTGAGATCGTCCTCGGCGACCTAGGGTCCCACGAGGTCGTGTACCGCGGCGGGGATCTGGCCCGGCGACGCCCGGACGGGTGCATCGAACTACTCGGCCGCGCCGACGCCGCGGTGAAGATCCGTGGTTACCTGGTCGAGCCCGCCGAGATCGAGACCGTCCTGCTCACCTCGCCGGACGTCCTCGAGGCCGTTGTCGTCGCCGAGCGCGTCGAGGGCGAGCCTCCGCGGCTGGTCGCCTACGTCGTGTGCGCCACCGCGGTGAAGTCGGCGACCGTGGCGATCCGCGGCCTGCTGCGGGAGAAGCTGCCCGCCTACATGGTTCCCTCCTCGGTGATCCTGCTCAACGAGCTGCCCCGCAACGAGCGCGGCAAGATCGACCGGCCCGCGCTGCCGGCGCCGCCGCCCCGGCCGCCCGCCCGCCGTCCCACCGGGCGCAGCCACTGGGAGTTCGCGCTGTGCGACCTGTTCGCGCAGATCCTGAAGGTCGATGAGGTCGGCGTCGACGACGACTTCCTCGAACTCGGCGGGGACTCGCTGCTCGCCCAGCAGCTCCTCAGCGAGATCGCCACCCGTCTCGGCGTGACCCTGCCGACCTCGGTGCTGGTGGAGGCGCCGACCGTCGCCGCCCTCGCGGCCCGGGTGGCAGGTTCCCAGCGGGGCATCCCGACCCATCCGACCTGCGTGCCGCTCAACGTCGACGGCTCGCGTCCGCCGCTGTTCTGCGTCGCCGGCGCGGGCGGGCTCGCCATCAACTTCCTCGGGCTCTCCCGCCTGCTCGGCTCCGACCAGCGGGTCTACGGCCTGCAGGCGCAGGGAATGGAAAGCCGGGCGCTGCCCGACTGGAGCGTCGAGCGCCACGCTCGGCGCCACCTGGCCGTGCTCCGTGTGATCCAGCCGACCGGCCCTTACTATCTGGCCGGCTTCTCGTTCGGCGGGCTGGTCGCCCTGGAGATGGCGCACATGCTCGTCGCCGCCGGCGAGGAGGTGGGGATGCTGCTGCTGCTCGACACCACGCTGCCGCGCTCGGCTCAGTCCGCCGGCGGCGCGCGTCCCAGCGGCGACCCCGGTGGCGGGGGACGCATCACCCGGCTGCTGCCGGACCGGCTCCCGCTGCCGAACGCATCCAAGCTACGCAAGGCGGCACGCCTGCCGCTGACCGGGCTCGTCCGCTACCCCGGGCTCGTCCAGTTCGACGTGTTCTTCGACCAGGCCCGGTTCATCACCCAGTCGTACCGGGTCCGGCCGTACGCCGGGCGGACCGTCCTCTACCTCGCCGAGGACAATCCCAAGTCCGGTCGGGACGAGTGGCCCACGCACCTGACCGGTGACTCCACCATCGTCACCGTCCCCGGCGAGCACCACACGATGCTCAACGAGCCGAACGTCTCGGTGCTCGCCGCGGACATGCGTGCCCGCCTCGGAGAGTCGATGCAGCTCTAGCCCGGATGACCGGACCGGGGACGGGCCGTACGGTTCGCGCGGGGGGCGGCATAGTCTCTCTCGGCGTGATGCCTGAGTCCGTGTCCGGTCCGTGTCTGTCGGGCGGGCCGGTGGACGTCCCGTCGACCAGGGTGACGCGCCTGCACGCCCGGGTGGTGGCGAAGCTCACCGGCGTCGACGAGTCCGCCCGCAGCCTGCGCTTCTTCGCCGACCAGGGCCGGGTGATCACTACCCTGGTCGGCCTGTCGGTCATCGGCTCGGTCGCGGTCGCAGCCGGCCCGTTCCTGCTGCGCCACCTCATCGACGACTCCCTGCCGACCGGACAGGTCGGCGACCTCGTCGTCCCGGTGCTCCTCCTGTGCGCGCTGCTGGTGTTCGAGTCGGCAGTGCTCGCCACCCGGATGGCGCTCATCGCCCGGCTCGGCGCCGTGATCACGGTGCGGACCCGGCAGGCCGTCAACGCCCACCTGCAACGCCTGCCGTTCGGCTTTTTCCCTCGCAGCCAGCAGGGCGAGGTGATGACGGTGATGTCCACCGACGTCATCACCGCCCAGTACGCGGTCTCCGCGGTCGTCCAGGCGGTGATCTGCCGGGTCGCTGACATCGCCGTCGGCACCGCCGTCGTCTTCGTGCTGGACTGGCGGCTCAGCCTGGCGGTCATGGTCTTCGCCCCCGCCACACTGCTGATCATGAAGTCCGGTCGCCGCCGCCTCGCCGGCATCTCCCACCGCCAACGAGAGCTGGACGGCCAGCTCATGGCTCAGGTGGCGGACACCTCCTCGGTCTCGGGCGCGCTGCACGTCCGGCTGTTCGACCGGGCGGACCATGAATGCGAACGCTTCGACGCCGCCGCCGCCGAGCTGCTCGCCGCCAGCCGTGAGCAGGCCCGGCTGACCTCGCGTGTCCGCCTCGTCGTCAACCTCGGCATCGTCATGACGATGACGGTGGTCGTTACCCTCGGCGCCTGGCTGGTCTCCACGGGACACACCTCGCTCGGGACGGTCGCCGCGCTCGGCGGCGCACTCCTGGTCTCCTTCGGCCCGCTCGCCTCCGCCGTCGAGCTCCGCTCCGAGCTCTCCAGCGCCGGCGCGTCGTTCCGCCGGATCTTCGCCCTGCTCGACCTCCCAGTGGCCGCGGCCCACCCGGTGGCCACAGCCCGCCAAGTCGACCCTGCACGCCCGCCGCTCCAGCAGCGCCCGCCGGCCCAGCTGCGCCCGGTGGACCGACAGCCTGCGACGGTCGAGCACCGTCCGCGGGTCCCCGTCGCCTCGGCGCCGGACCTCACCCTTGACGACGTCTGGTTCTCCTACGACATCGCCACCTCCGACCCACGCCTCACCGCCCCGGATCGCGACGACGCGGCGTGGAACCTGCGCGGTGTCACCCTGCGGGTTGCTCCGGGGGCGACGACCGCGGTCGTCGGGGCGAGCGGCGCCGGCAAGACGACCATCACCTACATCGCCAGCGGCATCCACCGCCCCCAGCACGGCACCATCCGGCTCGGCGGCGTGGCCTTGGACGACATTCCGTCATCCGAGCTACATGCGCTGATCGGGGTCGTTCCCCAGGACCCGCACCTGTTCCACGACACCATCGCGGCGAACCTGCGCTACGGACGGCTCGACGCCACTGACGACGAGTTGCGCGAGGCGCTCGACGCCGCCAACCTCTCGGCGCTGCTCAACCAGCTGCCGGACGGGCTGCACACCCGTGTCGGCGCTCGCGGCTACCGGCTTTCCGGCGGCGAGCGCCAACGGCTCGCCATCGCCCGGGTCCTGCTGCAGTCGCCCCAGGTGCTGATCCTGGACGAGGCCACCTCAGCGCTGGACACCGTCTCCGAGGCGGCCGTCCGCGCCGCGCTCGACCGGCTCTCGGTCGGCCGGACCTGCCTGGTCATCGCGCACCGGCTCTCCACCGTGATCGATGCCGACCGCATCTACGTTATGGACCACGGCCGGGTGGTCGAGGACGGCACCCACGGCGAGCTGCTCGCCGATGATGGCGCCTACGCCCGCCTGTACCGCCCGGTCACGGTGGGCTGAGCCCGCCGTCCCGCGCGCGGGATCCAGCCGGTCGGGCACGCACGTGCAGGCGTTCCCCCTGCGGCCCGAACAGGCTGATGGCCTCCACCGCCTCCGGGCTCGGATTGCTGAATGCATGCGGGACGTGCGTGTCGAACTCGGCGACCTCGCCGGCGGTCAGGACGACCTCCCGCTCACCCAGGAACAGGTGCAGCCGGCCGGACAACACGTAGATCCATTCGTAGCCCTCGTGTGTCTGCAGTTCCCTCGTGCAGGCCGGCCACCCGGGCGGGAAGATCATCTTGAATGATCGCAGCCCGCCCGGACGTCTCGTCAGCGGTACGACGGTCATCCCGTCGCGCTCGAACGGCCGCGGGAGCACCCGTGGATCGCTTGTCGGCGGTGTGCCGACGAGCTCGTCAAGCGGGACCTGGTAGGCCTTAGCGAGGGGCAGTAGCAGCTCCAGTGTCAGCCGGCGCTGCCCGGACTCCAACCGCGACAGCGTGCTGACCGAGATCCCGGTGACCCGGGAGAGCGCGGGAAGAGTTGTCCCGTTCTGCTTGCGCAGCGCGCGCAGCCGGGGCCCGACCGCGGCAAGCACGGCCTCGATACCCTGTTCGGTTCCCACAGTCACCCCACCATGCTCGCCTTACAGTTGCTGTTCTGGCAATGATGTTTGTCAAACACACTCCCGGATGTGGAAGGTTCGGGCTCGGAACACTCCTCAGTCGAAGGGCGGTATCCGGATGAAGCAGATCTACGACGTGGTGGTCGTCGGTGGTGGGCCCACCGGTCTGAGTGGCGCCCTCACCCTGGCCGGGGCACGCCGGACCCTCCTGGTGGTCGACGCGGGCGAGCTCCGCAACGCCCAGCACGGGCGTGCACAACTACCTGGGCCGCGAAGGCGTCCCCCCGAGTGAGCTCCTGGCAACCGGACGGGCCGAGGTCATCGGCTACGGCGGTGAGATCGTCACCGCCACGGCCACCTCTCTCGATCGCCTCCCGTCAACACCGACCGTCGTTGACGGACCCGGAGTACCGCCCCAGTTCCGTGTCGAGCTTGACGATGGCCGCGTCACTACAGCCCACCGGCCGCTCGTGACCACCGGTCTGGTGGACGAGCTGCCGGACATACCCGGACTCGCCGCCCTGTGGGGGCACGCCGTCCTGCACTGCCCGTACTGCCACGGATGGGAGGTCCGTGACCAGCCGATCGGCGTTCTCGGCGGCTTACCGATGGCGGTATACACAGGTGCAGTCGGACCCCACCGGCGCGACCCAGGCCGCCGGGGTGTGGATCGCGGGAAACGGGGCAGACGTGGTGGCCTCAGTGATCACGGCGTCCGCCGCCGGCGTGAAGGCCGCCGCCCTCAACGCGGACCTGATCGCCGAAGAGACTCGCCTCGCGGTGGCGGCACGACGGACGGGCTACGTTCCGAGCGGCTGACCTGCCTAAACGGCTTACCCGCCTTCAACGGAGTGCTTTGGCCAACCTGGTCACCCCCTCCGCGATCTCCGCCGGGCTGTGCGTCGTGAAGGACAACCGCAGCGTCGCGGCATCCGCCGGCCCGGCGTAGAACGGTGCTCCGGGAACGTAGGCCACCTGTCTCCTGACCGCAGCCGAGAGGAGCGCCGTGGCGTCATAGCCATCGGGCAGCCGCGCCCAGACAAACATCCCGCCCTCCGGCCGGTTCCACGTGCTGCCCGCCGGCAGCCCCCGGGGAAGCCCGGCCAGGAGCGCGTCACGCCTCGGCCGATAGGCCGCGCAGACCCTGGCGATGTGCGCGTCGAGGTCGCTGTCGATCAGATACCGGGCCGCGGCCGCCTGGTCGATCGTTGAGGTGTGCAGGTCCGCGGCCTGCTTGGCGATCACGCAGGCGCGGCGTAGTACTTCCGGTGCCCGCAACCACCCGAGGCGCATCCCCGGTGCCATCGTCTTCGAGAAGCTTCCCAGCAGGATGGTGCGGTCCGCCGCGTCCTCGATCGACGCGATCCATGGCACGGCGGCACCCTCGAACCGCAGCTCGCCGTACGGGTCGTCTTCGATGATCCAGAATCCGCGCTCGGCGGCGACCCGGGCAATCGCGGACCGGCGCTCCGCGGGGACCGTCCGACCAGTCGGGTTCTGGAAGTTCGGGACAAGATAGATCAGCTTTGGCTTCTCGCGGGCCGCGACCTCCGCGAGCGCGTCGGGAACGATGCCATGCTCGTCGGTGGTGACCGGGTAGACCCGTGCGCCGGCGTAGCCGAACGACTGCAGCACAGCCAGGTAGGTCGGATCCTCCACGACAACGGCGTCCCCGGGTTCGAGAAGCGCGGTGATGAGGAGGGTCAACGCCTGCTGCGAGCCGGTCGTGATCAGAAGATCGTCGGAATGAGTGGGTAGGCCCCGGCCAGCCAACCGTGCGGCGATCGTCTCGCGCAGCAACGGGCTGCCCTCGGTCGACGAGTACTGCAATACCCGGCGCGGATCCTCACTCAGCACTCGGTCGTAGGCAGCCCGGATGCCCTCCGCGTCGAAGAACTCCGGCGCAGGCAGGCCGCCGGCAAAGGAGATCACTTCTGGTCGTTCCGTCAACGCGAGAATCTCACGTACCGGAGAGGTCTGGACGGATCCGACTCGGCTCGCGAGCTCCGGCGGCGCGGTTGTGTTCCTCACGTTGGTTGACTCCCTCGATTTCTCTGCCGCCCGGTTCCCTCCGGCGCAGGTCCCGCCCCGATCCTGCCTGACGCCAAGCAGATGACTCACGCCGGGCCACGTCAGGCCTTGTCTGGGATGGCATCTGCCAGTCGGGATCCTTTCCCGCCCCGGTCGGCGTTTTCGGACGGGACCGCGTGTACCCGGGATCTTCCCTCAAGTGCTCGGCGTGCCGATTCTTGGTCGTAGTCCCGGGTGAGACATCGACTTCGAGATATGTGTCAGGGGTGGTGACACTGGTTCGCCCGAGTGGGCTGGTCCACACGAAGGTTCCTTCCTGAGGTTGTGTGACCTGCCAGTGGCCACGATGTTTCATCCGGTGGTGTCGACGGCACAGCGGACCGAGATTCTTGGTCAGAGTCCGTCCATCCTCGGAGAAGGAGATGGTGTGATCGGTATCCGTGCGTCGTGATGGCCGGGTGCAGCCTGTGAATACACAGGTCCGGTTGCGGGCGCGAACATGGCGGACCTGTGCGGCGCTTGGTAGACGCCGGTCGGCGACCTCGATCAGATGTCCTTGTGGATCGGTCAGAATGCGCCGCCAGGTTGAGCCCGGCCGTTTGGCCATCTCCCGGGCTATTCGTGCGGGGATCGGGCCGTACCCCGGAATCTCGCCGGGGTCGTCGGACAGGCCCATCAGGGTCGTCGCGGGTACGACGACTTGAATGTCGCACGGCATCGGCGTGGCGTGGCTGCCTCGGCCCGTGAGCAGATCGACCAGCACGTCGGCACGAATCTGGGCGTGGGTCCGGTCGTCACCGTCGGATCTGTTGGCACTGATGGAACGGGCAGCCTGATCGATCCGCTGGTAGCAGGCCTCGGCGTCCTCCGTGGGAAGGACGGCTGTGAGCGCGCTTGTCCCGTCCTCGTCGGGAGAGATCCACACCCGTCGGTCCTTGCGTCGGGTCTCCGCGCGGTCTGCCGCGCCTTCGGGGTCGATCCTGGCTACGGCGCGCCTGCAGGCATCGGTGAAGGCGCGCCGGTTCGGTCGTGCTCCTCCGGCGAGCACGTGTGCTTCGACTCTGGCTGCGGTGCGGTCGTCGAGCGGGTGGACGGCTTTCTCCAGTGACTGCAGTCGTTGGAGATCCAGGACTCCCGCCCTGAGTGCGTCGACTGCGTTCGGAAGGCGCCGGGTGACGGTGCAGGCGAACGTCAGTTGGGCGGAGGCCGACTGGGGCGAGACCGCCATCGCGGTGGCTATCTCTTCGGGCGCGAACTCGTCGGAGACGAGTGATTGCTCGGCGCTTGGCGGGAGCCGGAGGGTCGCGAACTGAGCCAGCAGGGTCAGCAGATCCGCGTGGCCGGCCGCGATCGTGCGGACGACGCGAGAGATCTCCCTGAAGAGATCGTCGGCTTTCGTGTCGAGCGCCTCGCGGGTGCGGGTGTCGCCGCTGGTTGCCCACGAGTCCTCTCCTGGGCTGGTCGAGTGCGTCGGGGGACTCCCGACCACGGTGGCGGTCTCATCCCCCGGTGTGGGTCGGCCGTCTGATCCGGTGGATGTGGCGGCGGATCCGATCTTGGCGTCGGGCGCGTTGGTGGCGGTGCGTTGCCCGCGTGGCGACGTGCCACGCCTCGAGCCGGGAGGGGAGGTCATGGTGTCACCGCCTGTCCGCCAAGTCGTCGATATCGAACGTGTGTTCGACGGTATGGCTGGCGGGCGGGCAGGGCAAGAGGTTCGAGAGAAGGACTACGTCCGGTTCACAAATCATCCGTATCGATGAGGCAATTTTATGTGGTGGAACTAGTGGTCCCGCCGAATTTCTTCGGGTCTTGACTGTGATGTCGATCGTGCTACTGTCGAGGTGTCTCGGGTTTTCCGGGAGTGGAACATCGGTACATTGATTTTAGAATAGTGAGCGATTTTCGAAGATGGCTGGAGTTGACCTTCTCTGGTTCACCGATGGGCGCCCATCGGAAAGCCTTGCGTACATCGTCGGGTGCGCGGGCGACGTCACACTCGATGGATTCTTGTCCCTGTCGGAAATGTGTCCAGTCCTCGTCGTGAACCGGGATCGCGACGCGGGGGCGCATCTGACCGCAGAGGCGACAGCATTGTGTCCGGTCGCGGTGTATCGGACGGGGCCGGTGAGCGGGAACCGGACTCCGCCCAGATGCAGGAAAGCGGTGTCGACCGTCAACCGTCGCCGACCTCGCGTACGGCGCGGTAGAGGCCAGTCTCCCCTGAAATCCACAGCACCCCGTTTTTCTGGCCGGCCCAGCGCAGCACGAAGCCGATGGCATGGCCGACGACTGGACGGATCAGTGGCGGTCCATGGCGGCACGGTATTGCGGTGACCTCAATGGGAGATCGGTCCGGGGTGGTAGGCGCCACATCGGTCTCGGATACCAGGGTGCCGGGCTCCAGTTCGGTGAGAACCGTGGTGGTTCAGGGGGCAACTCCCCAAACGCAGCCCCCGACGCGTCTCGCGCCGGGAACGTGGCGATGACGGTTTGGTGCGTGCCAACAGGCTGCGGCCCGCATCGTCGAGGTTGTCGCCGTGGTGGTCTGAGTGAGCAGCGCGGCGCCGATCGGCCCGAGGTCGTCGGGTCTGATTGTGGGGCCGGTGACTTTAGTCGACGAGGTTCGTCGGGCTTTCGACCTGCTCCGAGTGCTGTGCCGTTCGCCTGTTCTGGCCTACACTGGTCCAATGAGTGAGACTGCAATCTCATATGGTGAGATGATCTGGGATCCGGAGACCTACGACGCGCAGCGTCGCCGGCTGGTTCCGTTCTTCGATCTGCTCTACGGCGCGGTCGGGGATCTGGTGGCTGAACTGGGTGGGGCGCAACCGGTGGTGCTGGATCTGGGCGCGGGAACCGGCCTGTTGTCTGCGGCGGTGATCGGGGTCGTGCCCGGTGTCAGGTTGCATCTGATGGACGGGTCGGGCCCGATGATCGACCGCGCGATGTCTCGGCTCCGGGCTCATGTGGTGGGTGTGACGGTCGCCGACCTCACCGACCCGCTGCCGGTGGGTCCCTTCGCCGCGGTCGTCTCGGCGCTGGCGATCCACCATCTGGACGACGAGGCCAAGCGGAACCTGTTCCGGCGTGTCCGTTCGGTACTTGTTCCCGGTGGTCTGTTCGTGAATCTGGAACAGATCGTTGGGCCTGATGAGGAGACCACCGAGAGGTACGAGCGGATGCACGAGCGATGGGCCCGTGGCGCGGGTTCGGACGACGAGGAATGGGCGGGGGCGCTCGCGCGCATGGCCCACGATCGGTGCGCTCCGCTCGACGACCAACTCGGGTGGCTGCGGCAGGCGGGCTTCGGTTCCGTCGACTGCGCGGTCAAGGCCTGGCGGTTTGCCGTGTACTCGGGGCGGGCTAGGTAGGCCTCTGGAGCCGTGAGCGGGCCGCCCGTGGCCGGGTCCGTGTGCAGTGCCTGGGCGGGTGGTGGTGGCTGTGCCTGGGCGGTGGCCGTGGGCGTGGTCGCGTCGCCGGTCCGGGTTCTGGCCCTGGCTCCGGTCACGCCCGTATTCGTATCCGCATCGCGTTCCGGTCGCGTTCGGCGGATCGGCTGGCGCCGACTGTGTCAGGCCATGCAGTGTCGGACCTGCGCGTCGAACGGGGCCCGACCGGGGTGCTTAGGGGGCCGGGAACTGTCCCCGGGCCACGGTCGGGCAGCCGTTCGGAGCGGTCGGTGAGTGATCGGTTCAGGGTGGTTGCGGCGGGAATCAGGTTCGGTTCTCCCTGTGTCTGCAAGGGTGATCCTCCGTCCTCACTGGAATGTCTGCGGGGAATTCCCTGGAACGCCCAGGCAAAGTTCTACAGCCATGTAGAGGTAAATTCCCCTCACGTGAGGGTGCTGTTGTGTCTATCGTGGCCGCATGCCGTGGCCGCATTAGGTGGTTGCGGCGGGCGGACTGCTGGTAGGTGGGGCGTCGGTACTACTATGGGCCGCCCGGAGTTACCTGGCCTGCTGGTCGCCTGGAGTTGTGCATGCGGATCGCTTTCCTATGCGAGCAGTACCCACCGATCATCTGGGATGGCGCTGGCGTCTACACGCACGACATCGCTCACGCACTGGTTCGGCGCGGCCATGAGGTTCATGTGCTGTGCACCCAGGGCCGCCGTATCCGCGACGACGTGTTCGACGGCGTTCACGTTCACCGCCGCCCGCTGTTGCGTGCGCCTGTCACTCGATACCTGGGGCCGGCCGCGAAGCTGATCACCGGCCGGGATCATCCGCGTGACTCCTTGTCGCTGCGGGCCTCACTGGCGGTGTCGTACGGCTTCTGGCTTCGGCAGAGCGGGATCAACCCGGACGTCATCGAGACACAGGACGGCGAGACACGGGGCCTGTTCACGGCTCTCGGTCGGCGTACGCCGCTGGTGATCCACCTGCACACTCCGACGATGATGGACGTCCGTCTGCGGGATCCCGAGCTGAGCCGCAAGGGGGAGCTTGCCGACCGCATCGACCGCTTCTCGGCACTGCGAGCGGACGCGCGGACTTCCCCGTCCCAGCTCCTCGTCGACACGCTGCACGAGCTCGACTGGCTGCGACCGGACACCGACGTTGACGTCATCCCGTACCCGTTCGACAACGTGCCGTTCACGAGCGTCCCCACAGCAGAGCACACCGGACCGAACCTGGTCGTGGTCGGCCGGCTGGAGTGGCGCAAAGGGCTGGACGTGCTCGTCGAGGCCGCGTCCCGGCTACTGGCGCGGGGAGTCGAGGTCAAGCTGATCTTCGTCGGGCAGTCGTCCGGCCGGATCGAAGGCGTCGAGACCGAGGCATGGCTCGCGCGGAAGGCCGCCGAGCTGGGCGTTCCGGTCCGGTTCGAGGGGCATGTCTCCCGCACGGAGCTTCCGGCGCTCTACGGTGAGGGCCGGGCGGTCGTCGTGCCGAGCCGGTTCGAGAGCTTCTCCATCGCGGGCCTTGAGGGGATGGCCGCCGCTCGCCCGGTGGTCGCCACAGCGACGACCGGCGTCTCGACCTGGGTCGACCGCTGGAAGGGCGGCGCCGTCGTGCCACCGGAGGACCCGGAGGCGATGGCGGACGCTCTCGAGCCGTTCCTGACCGACCAGGACCACGCGGCCGTCGTCGGCCTGCGCGGTCGGATGGGCACCGCTGAGCTGGATCCGGCGCGCATCGCCGAGCGCCGCGAGGAGGTCTACCTCAAGGCGATCGCGCGCCATGAGGTCCGCCGGCCCGAGAGGCAGCGGGGATAGGCCACCGCCGACATCGGTGGTGGGTGTTCTTTCGTCGGTATTCGTTGAGCTGCCAGTGCTGGGGGTTTTCGGCTATGCGTGTCGTCGTCGCGGGAGGCGCGGGCTTCCTGGGAAGCCATCTCTGTGATCGGCTGCTCCTGGATGGTGAGGAGGTTGTGTGCATCGACAACTTTCTCACCGGGCGGAAGAGCAATGTCGAGCATCTACTCGACCGGCCAGGATTCGAGCTCCTCGAGCAGGACGTCGCCGAGCGGGTCGAGGTGGCCGGGGCGGTCGGCGCCGTCCTGGAGTTCGCGTCACCGGCGTCGCCTCTCGACTACGCCCGGTATCCGATTGAGACCCTGAAGGCAGGCGCGCACGGCACGCTCAACACGCTCGACCTCGCCCGGGCGAAGGGCGCCCGCTTCCTGCTGGCGTCGACCTCCGAGGTCTACGGGGACCCGCTGGTGCACCCGCAGGAGGAGTCGTACTGGGGGCACGTCAACCCGATCGGCCCGCGCAGCATGTACGACGAGGCCAAGCGTTTCGCCGAGGCGCTGACCACCGCCTACCGCAACCGGCACGGGCTCGACACGGCGATCATCCGGATCTTCAACACCTACGGGCCGCGGATGCGCACCGACGACGGCCGGGCGATTCCCGCGTTCGTCTCCCAGGCCCTGCGCGGTGAGCCGGTGACCGTCGCCGGCGACGGGATGCAGACCCGCTCGGTCTGCTACGTGGACGACCTCGTCGAGGGCATCGTGCGGATGCTGCGCAGCGGCCTGCCCGGCCCGGTGAACCTCGGCAACCCGCACGAGATGACGATCATCGACACCGCGCGCCTGGTGGTCGAGCTGATCGGCTCCGACGCGCCGATCACGTTCGTGCCGCGGCCCGGCGACGACCCGATGGTCCGCCGGCCGGACATCACCCTCGCCCGTCAGCAACTCGGCTGGGAGCCGGTCGTCGACGTGCGCGACGGGCTGGTCCGGACCATCGAGTGGTTCGCGAGCGAGCTCGCCACCGAGTCGGCGGGCCGGACCGGCGCGTAGCCCGGGTCTGGCCCGGGTCAGACCCAGGTCAGACCTGGGGGAGGACCTCGGCGGCGAGCAACGCCACGTGGTCGAGGTCGTCCAGGTCGAGGACCTGAAGGTACACCCGGCTCGCTCCGGCGCCGTCCGGGCCGTAGACGGCGAGCTTCTCGATCACCTCGGCCGGGGTGCCGGCCAGGCTGTTCTCACGCAGCTCGTCGAGGTCACGCCCGATCCGCTCGGCGCGGTGCTTGAGCTCGGCGTCGTCCCGGCCGCAGCACACCACGAGCGCCACCGAGTAGACGAGATCATCCGGGTCCCGGTCGATCGCGGCGGCGGCCTTGCGGACCAGCCCGAACTGCGCCGACACCTGTGCCGGCGGGGCGAACGCGAGGTTGAACTCGGCGGCGTGGCGCGCGGCGAGCGCCGGCGTGCGCCGCGGCCCGTGACCGCCGATGATGATCGGCGGATGCGGGCGCTGGACGGGCTTGGGCAGCGCCGGACTGTCGGTCAGGGTGTAGTGGCTGCCCTGGTGGGAGAACGTCTCGCCCGCCGGGGTACGCCACAGTCCCTCGATGATCGCGAGCTGTTCGGTCAGCCGCTCGAACCGTTCGCCGACCGGTGGGAACGGGATCCCGTAGGCGGAGTGCTCCGCGGTGAACCAGCCGGCGCCGAGACCGAGCTCGACTCGCCCGCCGCTCATCTCGTCGACCTGGGCGACGGCGATGGCGAGCGGCCCGGGCAGCCGGAAAGTCGCGCTCGTCACCAGGGTGCCCAGGCGAATCGTGGACGTCTCGCGGGCGATGCCGGCCAGTGTGACCCAGGAGTCGGTCGGGCCTGGCAGCGGGCTGCCCGGCCCCATCCGCAGGTAGTGGTCGGAGCGGAAGAAGGCGTCGAATCCGCCTTCCTCGGACGCTTTGGCCATGGCTAGCTGGCGCGCGTAGGAGGCGCCCTGCTGGGGCTCGACGAATATCCGCAGATCCATGCCCTCAAGCCTGGCAAACCCCGGTTACCCCCTCGACTGCGGCCCCGCCGGGAGGTCTCGCTGGACGGGTCAGCGGGGGCGCACGGCAGCCGTCCGTTCGCCGGGCCGGGCGAGCTCGCCCGGCCCGGAGAGCTCGGTCGGGCGGGCGAACACGTCCACCGGCTCGTCCCCCTCCTTGCCGGTCGTCGGGCCCGCCTCGCCCGCGTGGGCCACCCGGGACCGCCAGTGCTCCCGGGCGCCCGCCGCGTCGCCGGCCTCGACGAGCTTGTAGAACCGGCGGTAGTAGCGGACGGCGCGCCTGCGGTCCTCGGCGGTGGCCACCCGCCCGGACGCCTCGTGGCAGCGGACGGCCACCTCGTGGAGCAGTTGCGCGAAGATGCCCAGCGACCGGTTGCCTCCGTGCTCGGCGATCGTCGCGTGCAGGGCCGCGGCGGCGTCGAGGAAGGCGGGGCCGTCGTCGGCGTCGGCCGCCGCCTCGGCGGCCTCGACGGCCGCGCGCAGCTCGGTGAGCATCTGCGGGGTTCTGGTCTGGGCGAGGGTGTGGGCCAGGGTTGGCTCGACGAGCTCCCGCGCCTGGTGGATGTCGCTCATCGTCACGCCCTCGAGCTGCAGGAGCAGGGCGAAGACCTTGGCGACGTGGTCGACGGTCGGACTGGTGACCCGCGGCCCGCCGTGCCGCCCGCGCAGGACGGTGACCAGGCCCTCTGCCTCCAGGATGCGCAGCGCCTCGCGCAGCGTCGTGCGGGCGATGCCGAAGATCTCCATGAGCTCGTCTTCGGTCGGGAAACGATCACCCGGCCGAAGTTCCCCCCTGGCGACCTGGACGCGAATGGACTCCGCGACGATCTCGGACGCCCGCGCGCTGCGCTGGGCCGCCCGCGGAACCTGGACCGCCATGGCGTCTCCCACCGGCGTCACGTCTGGGGCCATCAAGATATCAGCGTTGGCACAGGCGGCCTTCCTCGTCAGCTCGGGCTGCTGGCCCCGTCGGGTCGATCCTGGCGGCCGAATGCCACCCGTTCCAGGCCCTCCAGGTCCAGGACGATGACGCGGCGGTAGCCGACGTCGACGACCTTCATGTTTCGCAGCTCGGCGAGCGCACGGTTGACCGAGCGTTCGTCCGCGGCGACCAGGGCGGCGAGCTCGGGCTGGCTCAGGCCCACGGCGAGCTGGACACCGCGGTCGGAGGCCCGCCCCCACAGCGTCGCCAGCTCGATGAGAATGCGGGCGAGCCGGCCCCGGACCGAGCCGTCGACGTGCTCGACCCGGCGCCGGATCGAGTTGCGCAGCTTGTTCGCGACGGTCTCGGCGACCGCGAAGGCGGCCGGGGGATTCTGCTCGAGGAACGAGCGGAAGGCCGTCGCGCTCATCACCCGGCCGGCGACCGGCCCGGCGGCGGTGGCGGTTCCGGTGTGGGTGTCCTGGTCCATGGCGCTGATCTCGCCCAGGATGTCGCCCCGGGACCGGATGACGAGGAAGGCGAGCCGGTTCTCCTCTCCGTTCGCGGTGATCTTGACGAAGCCGTCGAGGATCAGGATCACCTCGCCGTACGGCTCGGCCTCCCGCATCAGCATCTCGCCGTGCAGGTAGTGGCGCACTCCTCCCAGGGAGAGAAGCTGCTGGCGCAGCGCCGGGTTCAGCCGCGCTGGCAGGCTGCCCGGCGGAAAAGGCCGGGAATCCTCAAGCAAAGGAACACCCTCCTTTCTCCGAGCAGTACTGCCCGGAACGTCCGACCTACCCATTGTGGTTCTCCGACGGCCGGCCGTCCTGTGTTAGTAGCGAGCCGGACACGCCGGTTCCCTTTTTGCGCTGGTCGGGACGTTCGGCGTCTTGGTCCCGGGTGGCCTCGCGCAGGTGCGCGCATGCGGCGGCCGCGGTGTCGCGGCGCTGTCCGAAGGTGTGAGAGCAGCGCCACCGACCCGCGCGAGGCGTTGACGTATACCCCCTAGGGGTATGTAACGTCTGGGTGAGTCTTATACCAGCCGGGGCGAAGGGACGGACGATGAACGCATTGACCCGCATCGGCGGCTTCGGTCTCGCGTTGGCCGTGCTCTTCGGTGTCTCCTATGTGGTCGGGACGACGATCGGGCCGTCCGAGGAGTCCAACGGTGCGGCCGGGACCGGCGCCCATGGCCACGAGGCCTCCGCCGCGCCGGGCGGCGCGCCGGGCGTGACCAGCGGTGATCCCACCGCGGCCGGGCTCGCGATCTCCGCGGGCGGTTACACGCTCGCGCCCGGCACGCTCACCTGGCCCGCCGGCCGCTCGCAGCCCTACACCTTCCGCGTCCTCGGCCCGGACGGCCGCCCGCTCACCGCCTTCACCCGGGTACACGACGCAGACCTGCACCTGATCGTCGTGCGGCGTGACCTCACCGGCTACCAGCACCTGCACCCCACCCGTGACGCCGCCGGCACGTGGAGCGTCCCGCTCCGACTGTCCGCGCCCGGCGTCTACCGCGTGTTCGCCGACTTCGCTCCGACGTCCACGCCGGGCGGCACCGACAGCGGCACCGACAGCGGTACCGGTACCGGTGGCACCGCGGCCGGCAGCATGGCGGACGGGGCGAGCGTTCCGGGAGTCCCGGTCGCTCCGGTCATGCCCGGCACCTCTGAGATCTCCGGCACCTCTGAGATCTCCGGGAATTCCGAGATCTTCGGGACCTCGGGTAGCTCGCCGGCCGCGTCCACGATCACGCTCGGCACGGACCTCACCGTGGGCGGCGACCTGCGCCCCGCCACGCTGCCGGCGCCGTCGCGCACCGCGACAGTGGCGGGTGGGTACACCGTGACGCTCGACGGGCAGGCCAGCCCCGACGGGATGAGCGATCTCGTCTTCTCGGTCACCCGCGCCGGACGGCCGGTCACCGATCTCGAACCGTACCTGGGCTCGCTCGGTCATCTGGTGGTGATCCGGCAGGGTGATCTCGCCTACCTGCACGTCCACCCGGGAGAGAGCGGGGGCTCCACCGGCGGCGCCGTGGCGACGCCCGGAGGTCTCGACGGCGGCATGAGCGATCCCACGGCGAGTCCCGGGAGCGGCGATCCCGCGCTGTCGTTCATGACCGAGTTCCCGTCGGCCGGTGCCTACCGCCTCTTCCTGGACTTCAAGCACGCCGGACAGGTGCGAACCGCGGAGTTCACCATGACGGTCCCGGTGGACGGGGCCACGCCCACACCCACGCCGACGCGGACGCCCACCTCCGCGCACGCGCACTGACCCTGCCCGCGCACCCGCGTCCCCTTGGGAGAACCGATGAGCCCACCGGCCACCGACCGGCGCCAGGTGGATCTGATGATAGGCGGGATGACCTGCGCATCCTGCGCGGCTCGTGTCGAGCGGAAGCTGAACAAGCTGGACGGCGTCACCGCCACGGTCAACTACGCCACGGAGAAGGCCAAGGTCAGCTTCCCGGCCGGCCTGCCGGCCGATCGGCTGGTCGCCCAGGTGGAGGCCGCCGGCTACACGGCGACGATCCCGCCGCCCGCGCCGTCCCGACCGGCCGCGCGACCCGGCGCCCGTGACGCGGCGAACCGCCCCGCCTCGGACCACGCCACCGGAGACCGGGCCGACGACGGCACCGCCGGGGACAGCACCGCCGTGGACAGCGCCGCCGCCGGCAGTACTGCCGGCGGTAGCGCGGCTGACGAGAGTCTCCCCGCCGACGGCCGGGTGCGCGCCCTGCGCGACCGGCTGCGTGTGGTCGTCGGGTTGACCGTCCCGGTGGTGCTCCTGGCGATGGTGCCGGCCCTGCAGTTCGACTCCTGGCAGTGGCTGTCGCTGACGCTCGCCGCGCCCGTCGTGGTGTGGGGCGGCTGGCCGATCCACCGGGCGGCGTGGACGAACCTGCGCCACGGCGCGACGACGATGGACACGCTCGTCTCGATCGGCACCCTCGCCGCCTTCGGATGGTCGCTGTACGCGCTGTTCGTCGGCGACGCCGGCGAGCCCGGGATGACCCACGACTTCAGTGTCACCGTCACTCGCGGTGCCGGGGCGGACAGCATCTACCTGGAGGTGGCGGCCGGCGTCACCGCGTTCATCCTCACCGGCCGGTACCTGGAGGCCAGAGCCAGGCGCAGCGCCGGCTCCGCGCTACGCGCGCTGCTCGCCATGGGGGCGCGTGACGTCGCCGTTCTCCGTGACGGCCGGGAGGAACGAGTCGATGTCGATCAGCTCGGCGTCGGTGACCTCTTCGTCGTCCGTCCGGGGGAGAAAATCGCCACGGACGGGGTGGTCGTGGCGGGCGCGTCAGCCGTCGACGCGTCGATGCTCACCGGAGAGTCCGTCCCGGTGGAGGTCCGTCCCGGCGACGACGTCACCGGTGCCACCCTGAACGCGGGGGGCCGGCTCGTCGTCCGCGCCACGCGGGTCGGCGCGGACACCCAGCTCGCGAGGATCGGACGTCTCGTCGAGGAGGCGCAGAGCGGCAAGGCGCCGGTGCAGCGGCTCGCCGACCGGATCGCGGCCGTCTTCGTGCCGGTCGTGCTCGCGCTCTCGGCGCTCACCTTCGGCTACTGGGCGGGCCGGGGGGACGGCCTGGCCGCCGCGTTCACCGCGGCCGTCGCGGTGCTGATCATCGCGTGCCCGTGCGCGCTCGGCCTCGCCACGCCGACCGCCCTGCTGGTCGGCACGGGACGCGGCGCCCAGCTCGGCCTGCTCATCCGCGGACCCGAGGTGCTGGAGTCGACCCGCCGGGTCGACACGATCGTCCTGGACAAGACCGGCACGGTGACGACCGGCGAGATGACCCTCCTGGACGTCGCCACCGCCGCCGGCGAGGACCGGGACGAGGTGCTGCGGCTCGCGGGTGCCCTGGAGAGCGCCTCCGAGCACCCGGTGGGCCGCGCGATCAGCCGGGCCGCCGCCGCGGCGGCGGAGCGGTCGTCCGCGGAGCTGCCCGGCGTCACCGAGTTCGCCACCAAGGAGGGCCTCGGGGTGCGCGGACTGGTCGCCGGCCGCGCCGTGCTGGTCGGCCGTCCGAGGCTGCTGACGGGGTGCTCGCAGCCGCTGCCCGCGGACCTCGCGGAGATCGCCCGCACGGCCGAGGCCGCCGGCCGCACCGCCGTCGCGGTCTCCTGGGACGGGCGCGCCCGCGGCGTGCTCACCGTCGCCGACGCGGTCCGGCCGACCTCGGCCGCCGCGATCCGCGAACTGCGGGGACTGGGCCTGCGCCCGATTCTGCTGACCGGTGACAACGCCTCCGTCGCGGCCACCGTCGCGGCGGAGGTGGGGATCGCCCCGGAGGACGTGGTCGCCGAAGTCCTGCCAGCGGAGAAGACCGAGGTCGTGCGCCGGCTGCAGGCCGGCAACCGGGTGGTGGCGATGGTCGGCGACGGGGTGAACGACGCCGCCGCGCTGGCCCAGGCGGACCTCGGTCTGGTGATGGGAACCGGCACGGACGTCGCGATCGAGGCCGGTGACCTGACTCTCGTCCGGGCCGATCTGCTCGCGGCCGTGGACGCGATCCGCCTGGCCCGGCGGACACTCGCCACCATCCAGGGCAACCTGTTCTGGGCCTTCGCCTACAACGCCGCCGCGCTGCCGCTGGCCGCGGCCGGCCTGCTCAACCCGATGCTCGCCGGGGCGGCGATGGCGGCCAGCTCGCTGTTCGTCGTCGGCAACAGCCTGCGCCTGCGTGGTTTCACCCCGCGTCCGGCCACGGTACCCGGCCCGGACGGGGCACCCGGCTCAGACTGACGCCCCGGCCCCGGCCCCGGCGCCCGTGCCGGCCTCAGCCGAAACCGGCGTGGGCGCCTCGGCGGGCAGAGGAGGGGACGCCGCCGGGCCGGGCGAGGCGGCCGCGGGCAGGTGGTCGGGCGGGCGCGGCAGCCACCAGGCGGCCCGCCCGAGCAGGGACATGACCGCTGCCCCGAGCGTCAGGCGGACGACGAACGCGTCCACCGTGACACCGAACGCCAGCACGAGACCGATCGACGCGGTGACCGGGCCGGCCGGAGCGGCGAGTGCCCCGAGGTCCCCGGCCATGACGCCTGTGCTGGCCGCCACGACCGCGCCCGACGCGACGACCGTGATGATCGTGCTGGCCGTGACGGCCCGGGCGGCGTCCGCGGTGCCGCGCACCACGGCCTGGCCGGGGTCGCCGGTGCGGAGGAGCTCCGCCCGGCTTCGGGCCACCAGGTGCAGCTCGTGGCTCGTGGCCAGAGCGGTCAGCAGCCCGATCACGACGATCGGCAGGACGGCTGCCACGGGCCCGTTCCGTTCCACCCCCAGGCCGCCGCCGAGCCATCCCCACTGGAACCCGGCGACCATGGCACCCAGGGCCGCCACGGCGCTGAGCCCGGCGCTCAGGACGCCCTTCAGGGGCACGAGGACACTGCGCGAGGCCACGGCGAGCACCGCGATCGCCAGCGCGGCGAGCACGGTGAGGTAGAGCGGCAGGACCCGGGAGAGCCGCCACGAGACGTCCAGGTCGATCGCCGTCCGCCCGGTGACCCAGACGCGGGTGCCCGTCGTGACGGCGAGCGCGCCGGCCTCGGCGCGGATGCGGCGTACGAGGTCCGCCGTGCCCGGATCGCCCGGTCCGCTGACGGGGATCACGGTCATGGTCGCGAGGTCGCCGCTGGGGTCGAACCGCGGTTCGGTGGTCAGGGCGACGGCGCCCAGCGCGGCGACCGCCGTCCGTACCCGGCCGGCGGCGGCGGTGGGGTCGGCGCTGTCCGCCGCGTCCACCACGAGCAGCAGCGGGCCGTTGAAGCCGGCGCCGAAGCCCGCGGCGAGCTGGTTGTAGGCGCGGCGCTGGGTGCCCTCGGACGCGGTCGCGCCGCTGTCGGGCAGCCCCAGGCGCAGGTCGGCCACCGGCGCCGCGACGGCGCCGAGGGCGGCGAGGGAGAGCAGGAGCGCCGGAATCCGTCGCCGCACGAGGAACCGGCCCCACCGCTCCCCGCCGTCCCGTCCGCGGCTGGAGCGGCCGGTGGCCCGTGCGGTGACTTTGCTTCCGGCGAATCCGAGGACGGCCGGCAGCAGCGTGAGCGTGCCCAGAGTGGCGATCATGATGATGCCGGCGGACGCCAGGCCGATCGTGGTCAGCGCCGGGACGCGGGCGACCGACAGCGCCGTGAGCGTGCCAGCCGTCATCAGACCCGAGAGGACCACGACCGACCCGGCGGTGGCCACCGCGTTCCCGGCCACTTCCTCGCGCCGGCGGCCCTCCGCCAGCCCGTTCCGGTACCGGGTGACGACGAGCAGCGCGTCGCCGGTCGCGACGGTGAGCCCGAGCACCGCCACCGCCACCGGCATCGGCATCGGGAGCGGCGTGGCCGGGCCGGTTCCGGTTCGGCTGGTCACGACCCAGGCCGCACAGCCGCCGACCGTCACGCCGACGACCGCCGTCAGCAGCGCCAGCGCGGCCGCGACGGACGAGCCGAAGGCCACGATGAGGACACCCAGGACCGCCGCGAGCACAGCTGCCGCGAGTATGCCCGCGGCGACAGCCGGCTCGGCGGAGCCGAGGTAGCTCCGCTCGGGTACTCCGTCCAGTGCCGTCCCGCCGAACTCGGCGTCGATGCCGGCGGCGCGGGCCGGGCCCGCGGCGGCGAACAGGGCCGCGCGCGCCCGGGCGGTCAGCTGCGTGTCGCGGACGGTGTAGGTGACCTGCGTGTAGGCCGTCCGGCCGTCGCTGGAGATCCCGCCTTCTACGGACCCGACGCCGGGGGCGCCGGGCTCGCCGTCGGCGCCGGGCCCGCTGCCGCCGAAGGGATCACCGACCCGCCCGACGAGCGGCGCCTGTCCGAGGGCGGCGAGGACGTCCTCGATCGCTTGCCGGTGGACCGGGTCGTCGAGGCGGGCCCGGGCGCCGTCGCCCGCGTCGAGGGTCAGGACCAGCCGGGCCGTCGCGGTGTCGGCACCGGTCCCCGGCAGCCGCCGCCGCAGCAGGTCGGCCGCCCGTTGCGACTCCGAGCCCGCAGCGACAAGAGTCCCTGCTGCGGTGCTGGCGGGCGTCGCGGTGCCCGCGCTGGATGTGGTCGCGGTGCCCGCGCCGGGGAGTGTCGCGGTGCCCGCGCCGGCCAGCCCGAGCAGCGCCAGCCACAGCGCCAGGACGACCCGCCGGTGCCGGTGGGAGGCCTGGCCGAGCCGGTACAGGTAGGTGCCCAAGAGTCCGTCTCCTTGCGGGGTCGCCCGCGTGCGTCGCGGGTTTCACGCGGACGCCCGGCCAGACCCTCGTTTGTGGCCCCGGTGATGGCTCCTCGGCGCCGCTCGACGGTGCCCCGTACCCCCGTACGGGGTGGTCGGCCCGGACGGACGTCCAGCGCGTGGTTCGCACGGATCTGTACGCTCGGTCCCCCGCGGGAGTGTGGTGCGCCACAATGAGGGCCCCCTGCGCGAGGTGACCGGGGCCGGACGGGAGGGGAGATCGTGACTGCCGAGCTGGCGGAGCGCCAGATTGGGCCGGGCGCCGGCCGGGAGCGCCTGCGGGCCACCGCCCTGGACCTGTTCACTGAGCGTGGCGTGAGCGCCACCTCGCTCCAGATGATCGCGGACGCGATGGGCGTCACCAAGGCGGCGGTCTACCACCACTACAAGAGCAAGGACGAGATCGTCCTCGCGGTGGTGCGCCCGGCGCTCGAGCAGATCATGGGGCTGGTGCGGCTCGCCGAGAGCCGGCGCTCCCGGGCCGCCCAGGTCGAGACGATGATCGTCGGCCTGGCCGATCTCATCATCGCCAACCGCCGCTTATACGCGCTGCTACAGGGTGATCCGACCTGTACAGCCATCCTGCAGCGGTACCCGGAGTTCCCCACGCTGGGGGAGCGCCTCGTCGCGTTGCTCGCCGGGCCGGATCCGGATCCGGGTTCCGTCGTGGCGGCCGGCATGCTGCTGGCAGGGTTACGTGGCGCCGGCTCCGACCCCCGGGTGATGACGCTGGACGACGAGGAGTTCCGTCGGTACATCGTCGGCTGCGCCCACCGCCTGATGCGCCCCCGCCGGCCGGCGTCCGGCGCTGGCTGATCCGCGCGCCGGGAGCGGCCGGGCTGCCGGTCAGGGGCTGGGCCGCCGGTTAGGCGCGGCGGGTGCTCTCCCGCTCGACCAGCTCCACCGGCAGCACGACCTCGCGGGGCCGGGCGCCGTCGCCGACCATCTCGATGAGGAGCCGGGCGGCCTCGGCCCCCAGCCGTTCGGGATGACGCGCCACCGTCGTCAGTGACGGCTCGGTGAGTTCGCCCCAGGAGATCCCGTCGATCCCGATGATCAGCACACCGCCGGGCACCTGCCGGCCCGCGTGCCGCAACGCCCGCACCGCGCCGACGGCCTGCAGATCGTTTGAGCAGAAGATCGCGTCGATCTGTGGATCGGCGGCGAGGAGCTGGTCGGCCGCCCAGCGTCCCGCCTCGATCGTGTACCGGCTGGCGATCGAGCGCCACGGCGGAAGCGAGCGTCCTGACGCCTGCAGCTCTGCGCGGAAGCCGGTGCGGCGCTCGCGGGCCGTGGTGAGGTGCTCCGGCCCGCAGATCATCGCGATCCGGCGCGCGCCGCGGGCGAGGATGTGCCCGGCGGCGAGCCGGCCGGCCGCGGCGTCGTCGGCGAAGACCCCGCCGGCGCCGGTCAGCTCCAGACGCTCGTCGCAGGCCACCACGGCGACGCCGCTGTCGACCAGGTGCTGCAGCTGCTCGGTCTGCCCGGACGCCGAACAGACCAGGAGCCCGTCGGCCGCCCCGGCCAGGCGGTCGAGGTAGTCGGCCTCGCGCGCGTCGTCGAGGTCGGTGTTGCCGAGGAACACCGCCCAGCCGAACGACTGGGCCACCGTCTCGACGCCGTGCGCGATCTCGGCGAAGAACGGGTTGCTCGCGTCCGGGACGACGAGGCCGATGGCGTGCCGGGTCGGCGTCCGCACCGGCCGCGCCGCGTCGACCTGCCGGTACCCGAGGCGGTGGGCCGCGGCGCGAACCCGGGCGCTGGACGCTCCACTGACCGATCGCCGGCCGGCCAGCGCGTTGCTGACGGTCGACACGCTGACGCCGGCGAGCGCCGCGACCTCGCGGATCGTGGCGGGCCGCTTCACCGTCGCCTCGCGGGACGTGATGCGCTCGATGTAGCGGTCTGTAGACATCGACTCCATTAAAGGTCGATGTCGCCCGCGCGGGAGGTCGCGTCGGTCACGATGCCAGCCCGCAAGGCCCACGGCAGGTGACCACTTCCGGATCCAAGGCTCTCTTGAGCCGTTCTTAAGCATCGTTTATGGCGCCGGTGTTGTGATGACGGTGTTGCCGCGAAGGTCCCCGGTCCACCCGGCGGAGGTAACCCCCACCCTCCGACGGGTTCCTGGCCCGGGTCGTGGTCCGTCCCAACCACGACCCGGGCCCACGACGACACCGGACGGGCACGCCGCACGCTCCGGCCGCGCCGGTGCACTCAGATTGTCGGGCTCAGGCCCGGGGCTTGCTCAGGCCGGGTTCGCCGCCGTGCCGAGGCGCTCGACCGCGGCGCGCAGCCGCCGCAGCGTCTCCTCGCGGCCGAGGATCTCCAGCGACTCGAACAGTGGCAGGCCGACCGTCCGGCCGGTGACCGCCACCCGGACGGGCGCCTGGGCCTTCCCGAGCTTCAGCCCGTGCCGCTCCCCGACCTCGATGAGCGTCTCGCGCAGGACGTCGTGGTCCCAGTCGACCTTCTCGTAGGCCTCGGCTGCCTCGGTGAGCAGGTCGAGGGCCGGGCCCTTCATGGTCTTCGCCCAGGCGGCCTCGTCGGTCGGCGCCTCGGGCAGGAACAGGAAGTCGACCATCGGGACGATCTCCGACAGCACCGCCACCCGGGACTGCGCCAGCGGTGCGACGGCGGCGAAGACCTCGGCGGAGAAGCGCTCCGGCGACCACGGCGGGGCCGGCACCGCCGTGGTCACGCCCGCGGCTCCGTCTCCCGTGCCCGCCGCGGCCGGCGCGTCCACCGCGGCGGGCACGGCGGCCGCGGGCACGAGCCACGGCTCGCACGCCGCCACGAACTCGTCCACACTCAGCGCACGGATGTACTCGCCGTTGAAGGCACGCAGCTTCTTCTCGTCGAAGAACGCGGGAGAGGGCTTCACGTCCTCGAGCCGGAACGACGCCTCGATGGTCTCGAACGGGACGATCTCCTCGTCGCCGGGCGGAGCCCAGCCGAGGAGCATCAGGTAGTTGCGCATGGCGGCGGAGAGGTACCCCTCGGCGCGGTACGACTCCAGTGCGACCTTGTCACGCCGCTTCGAGAGCTTCTGGCGCTTCTCGTTGACGATCACCGGGACGTGGGCCCAGACCGGCGGCGGCGTGCCGAGCGCCGCCCACAGCAGCTGCTGCTTCGGAGTGTTGGACAGGTGCTCCTCGCCGCGCACGACGTGGGTGATGCCCATGTCGAGATCGTCCACGACGTTTGCGAGGAGGAAGACGGCCGAGCCGTCCGCCCGGGCGATGACGAAGTCCTCGATGGTGTCGTTCGGGAACTCCGGTGTGCCGCGGATCACATCGAGGACTACAGTGGTGCCCTCGTCGGGGGTGCGGAACCGCAGCGCGCGCCCCGGGCCGGGGCCGAGCCCGCGCTCCCGGCAGAAGCCGTCGTAGCCGTGCTGGGCGTTGCCGGTGCGGGCGGCGAGTTCGTCGCGGGTGCAGCCGCAGTAGTAGGCGCGACCGGCGGCGAACAGGCCCGCGGCCGCCTCGGCGTGCCGGCCGGCCCGCTCCGACTGGAACACCGGGCCCTCGTAACCACCGGGGCTGATGCCCAGCCAGTCGAGCGCGCTGATGATGCCCTCGGTCCACTCCGGCCGGTTCCGCGAGGCGTCGGTGTCCTCGACGCGGAGCACGAAGTCACCGCCGGCGCCCTTGGCCACCAGCCAGTTGAAAAGCGCCGACCGGGCCCCGCCCACGTGGAAGATGCCGGTCGGCGACGGCGCGAACCGTACGCGCACCCGTCCAGTGCTCATGGTCGCCGAGCGTACAGGTCGCCCGTCAGGAGACCGACCGACGTCACCCGGACCACAGGAGATCCGGACCGATCGCGTGGAATGTCGGTAGGGGCTCGTAAAATCGGAGAGCGTGACAGCGCCCGCGCGGCTCGCAGGTCGCGACCGTGATCCGGGTCGTGGCCGGCGCCCGACCGTCCGCCGGCCGCAGGTCGGGGCCCAAGGAGCGAATCCGGCACCTCCAACGGTCGACGTCGTCGACCTGCCCAGGGTCCAGGTGGGTGCACAGCCCCAGCACCTGCTCACCACCCTGCTCGGCGATTACTGGGCCGGCCGCCGGGAGCACGTCCCGTCGGTGGTGCTGGTCAGCCTGCTCGCGGATTTCGACGTCAGCACGGTCGGTGCCCGGGCGGCGCTGAGCCGGCTGTCGCGGCGCGGGCTGCTGGAGTCGTCCCGGATCGGCCGCAACACCTACTACGGGCTGACAGCGGAGGCCTCGGCCGCGATCCTCGCGTCGGCGAACCGGATCTTCACCTTCGGCCTGCGGCACGACCCGTGGGACGGGCGCTGGACGGTGGCGGCGTTCTCCATCCCCGAGGACCAGCGCGACGTGCGGCACGCCGTGCGCGCACGGCTGCGTTGGCTGGGCTTCGCTCCGCTCTACGACGGGATGTGGGTCACCCCGCGGTCTGCCGGTGAGGCGGCCCGCCGGGTGTTCGCCGAGTTGGGCGTCATCGCGTCGACGGTGCTGATCACGACGTCGGAGGCACGCCGCAGCGACCCCCGCCCGCCGATGGCCGCCTGGGATCTCACCGAGCTGCAGCGCACCTACGAGGAGTTCGTCCGCACCTACACCCCCCTGTTGGAACGGGTCCGCCACGGCGAGGTGTGCGGCGCGGAGGCACTGGCCGCGCGCACCGCGGTGATGGAGTCCTGGGGGCGCTTCCCGAGCCTCGACCCGGACCTTCCGATCGACCTGCTGCCCGGCCGCTGGCCGCGGCGCGAGGCCCGCACGGTCTTCGCCGAGATCTACGACGGGCTGGCCGTCCCGGCTGTGGCGCGGGTCCGGGAGCTGCTGGCGGAGGTGTCGCCGGAGCTGGCCGACCTCGTCCGGCTGCGCACGACGGTCTCCTGACCGGCCGGCCGGAGTCCCCTGGCCGGCCCGGAGTCTCCTGACCGGTTGGCCCGAGTCTCGCGGGCGGTCAGCGCGGGCCTTCTGGGCGGTCAGCCCGAGGAGTTCCGGGGCATCGGCATCGGCACCGGTCGGGTGCCCTCGAGGCCGCGGCCCGGGGCGGCGGGCGGTGTGCCGAGCAGGTCGATGACGGTGCTGGGTGGCTGGCTGGGTGTGGTGGCGATGTGGGTGCGCCAGTGGGCTTCGGCGG
>NZ_JALKFY010000220.1:0-255 GCF_023242985.1 Frankia sp. Mgl5
CCAAAATGCTTCGCGAGTTAATTCTCGGGTTTGTGAAATAAGCAAACCGTGGGGAAACTTCGGACGTCCAATCTACCTGACGATCGATATCGATGTGCTCGATCCTTCCGCAGCGCCTGGTACCGGGACGACTGAAGCGGGCGGAATCACATCCCGCGAACTGCTCGAGTCCATTCACTTTATGGCGAAAAACGGTGCTAACGTGATCGGTTGTGACCTCGTGGAAGTAGCTCCGATTTACGATCACAGTGAGAT
>NZ_JALKFY010000221.1:0-255 GCF_023242985.1 Frankia sp. Mgl5
TCCGTCTCGTGGGCTCGGAGATGTTTATAAGAGAGAGGCACTACCCCGCCAGACGCTCCTTTGTGACCGCGAATCGACGAACCACGGCTGCGCACCTTGCCTAGGTAGATTCCTACGCCCCCGCCAAATTTGGAAACCATGGAGGACGCGTTTGCCGTACCCATAATGCCTGTCAAGGAGTCATCCACCGTATCAATAAAGCAGGAGGACAATTGATGATGAGGCGTACCGGCATTGCTTAAGGTGGGCGTAGCC
>NZ_JALKFY010000222.1:0-255 GCF_023242985.1 Frankia sp. Mgl5
CAACCGGATAATCCTCCCTTTCTTTGCCCCAATGCGCAATCACGACAACCAGGTCGGCCTGCTCTCTTGCCGCGCGAATCGCTTCGACGGCAAGCTTGGGATCGTAGGAGACAGCGATGCCCGGTTTATTTTTACCGGCATACCAGCTTACTTCCGGAACAACCCGGCTGAACCCGAAGAACGCCAGCTTAACCCCATTTCGTTCAACGATGACAGGTGCAAACGCCCGTGTTGCGTCATGGCCTGCACCTACAT
>NZ_JALKFY010000223.1:0-255 GCF_023242985.1 Frankia sp. Mgl5
ATATGATCTCGCGCGTGCAGGTGAAGCTGCAGGATGCGGGCTGGCTGAAGCGGTCCGTTTACCAGTGGTTCCGTCCTTACGGCGAGGCAAAGGCGGTTGCCTCTATCTCCCGCAGCAGACTGACGGCGTGGCAGCGGTTCATGTATAAGCTCGGGGACTATCTGGTCTTTTCCGCGATCAAGGACCACCTGGGGTTGTTGCGCATCAAGCGCGCCTATACGGGAGGGGCGGCGCTGGGAGCAGATGTCACCAAGT
>NZ_JALKFY010000224.1:0-255 GCF_023242985.1 Frankia sp. Mgl5
CCTTCCTCGATGATGTCGATCTGCGCGGCGATCTTCGTGTTCGGCAGATCGTGCGGCAGCAGGTACGGCTCCATCTCGGCGCGCATCTGCGCGAAATCGACCGGCGGCTCGTCGGCGAGGCAGATGAAGATCAGGCCCGCGAGATTCTCGACGTGCACCGACTTCAGGCTGTGCTTGCAACGGTCGAACTTCTCGCCCATGTGCTCGGCGAACATCAGCTGGCCCGTCAGGTTGTAGGTCCAGCTGTGGTATGGG
>NZ_JALKFY010000225.1:0-255 GCF_023242985.1 Frankia sp. Mgl5
GTGGTAGCGCGCATCGTCTTCCGGATCGACGATTTCGAAATCGACGCCGGCCTTCAGCTTCGAGCCGATCTTCTGCAAGCGCATGTCGACGACCGACGGACGGCCGACGATGATCGGCTTGGCGATCTTTTCCAGCAGCACGAACTGTGCAGCGCGCAGCACGCGCTCGTCCTCGCCTTCGGCGAACACGATACGGGCCTCCTTCTGCTTCGCGGCCGCGAACACCGGGCGCATCACCATGCCGGTGCGGTAGAC
>NZ_JALKFY010000226.1:0-254 GCF_023242985.1 Frankia sp. Mgl5
GGACATGCCTGGCTCGATGCAGAGATGCCCATAGAGTGCGGCAGGCTGATCCACCTGGCTGACGATGATCGGTGCGGAGATTCCGCAGAATTGCTCCGGATTGCTGGTGCCAAAGGAGCCAACGGTAGGGCGCACCTGCGGCAACCAGCCTTCCTCTATCTGCAAATAGTGAAGAATCTCTTGATCCCATCGCCCCTCGCGATTGTGAAACAGAAGCGTGCGGGCAGCCGTAGATGCATCGGTAACATACGAAG
>NZ_JALKFY010000227.1:0-254 GCF_023242985.1 Frankia sp. Mgl5
TTTCCACTTAGATCCCCCTTTAACTACACCCGTTTCCCGCTTTTCGCCCGGATAATACCCTGAGGGCGAAAGAGAAGGACCAAAAGCAAGATAAGAAAGGCAATCGCATCCTTGTAGCCAGAGGAAATCAACCCGGCTCCCAACGATTCCGCCAGTCCCAACAGCAAGCCGCCAATGACCGCCCCCGGTATGCTGATGAAGCCTCCCAGCGTAGCGGCGACAAAGCCTTTGAGACCAATCATCATGCCCATATC
>NZ_JALKFY010000228.1:0-254 GCF_023242985.1 Frankia sp. Mgl5
AGATTTGCTCTTGCTCTGTTTCCCCGACCTTTCGATGGGCGCCTGCCTGCCTGCCTAGCCCGATGAAAAAGGAAAGCAAGGCGAGCACCCCTGTGACGAACCCAATCAGCTTTGCATCGAGGAAGAAACCAATCAGGGCAGCGAGTCCCAACAGCCCTGTGCTGGCAAAGGCGATGGTTACCTTGCTGTCTTTCTTTTTCATTTGCCGGGAGGCGCCTTGCTCTCTTCTGTTTGGCAGTTCGTGGTGTTGGCTT
>NZ_JALKFY010000229.1:0-254 GCF_023242985.1 Frankia sp. Mgl5
GGAATACTGTATCCAGCAGACCGCAGGTTATTGGCAGACGGGCCAGGCGTAAAGGCATTTCTATGCTTTGATTAAGCTAAACACTTCAGCACGAGCTGCGCTGTCGTTTGCAAAGATCCCCCGGACGGCGGAAGTTACGGTCTTTGCTCCCGGTTTTTTCACACCGCGCATGGTCATGCACATATGTTCTGCCTCCACGACCACGACGACTCCATGAGGATCAAGCTTTTTCATAATCGCGTCAGCTACGGTGG
>NZ_JALKFY010000796.1:0-9888 GCF_023242985.1 Frankia sp. Mgl5
TCGGCTCGGTCAGTTGTGAATAACAGACTTTTGTGTGAGTCCATGGACTCACTCAACGGCCACGCTTCTCCAGAGGGGCAGTTAGGAGCCAGTCGAATCAATAGGAGCTACGCATATCGGACGTCGTGGATGGCTTGGCTGGCAGGGGCCTGGAGGCACGGACGGGGCGGGTGGGTGGCGCCCAAGGGCGTCGGGCGGGCCGGGGCGGCTCGGTGCCCGACGGGCCGACCAGCACCTGCCGCGGTCCGCGTATAAACCCGCGCGCTTTGCCTGGAACGTGCCGGAGGTGTCAGGACCGCCACCGGATGCCGTGCCGGCGCGCGCCACCGCCGGAGGGCTCGGCGATCGGTGGCGGATCTGCCGGGATCCGCCACCGGCGGGACCTCGGCTGCCTGAGGCTCAGCCGCGCCCGCGCCGTCCAGGGTCCCCGGCGGCCGTGTCTGCGGGCCAGTAGCGGCCCTCAGAGCGTCCCTGTGGCCTTTGCGGCGGCTTTCCGAGGTTGTCCGCCGGCACCCCCCGATCGGGGTTGCTTCCGTCCCGGCTGAGTCCACTTCGCGCGGGCGGCCCGGCAGGTTCCGCCGACGACCGGCCGGCCCCGCCCGCCGACGACCGGCCGGCCCCGCCCGCCGACGACCGGCCGGCCCCGCCCGCCGGGGCCCGGCGGCCCGTTGGGCCCATCTCTCGAGGGTCGCGTCGTTCGGAGACGTATCTCCGAGGGGTTCCCCTGTTCGGCGGCGTATCTCCAGCAGGACTCCACCGCCCGGGAGTCGTGTCTGGCGGGAGTTCCGTGTCTGTCGGGAGCTCTGTGTCTGTCGGGAGTTGTGCCGCCCGGCGCCGGGCGGACACCATCCGTCCGGAGTGCCGTGCTCGGCGGGGCGGAGTTCCTCTCAGATAGGTGTGATTCCTGACATAGTTATTTTTCGCGATTCGGTGCGGTGACCTCGTCGAGGCGATCCCGAAGCCACCGGGAGCCGGCAACCCGCGCGCCCAAGGCGCGAACACGATCCCCCAGCGCCCGATCCGATGTGACGACCAGAGTCGGTCCCGTCGTGGTGCGTACGGCATCCACGATGGCGTCGTCCCCGCCCACGGGAGCGTGGATCACCAGGAGTCGTGGGGGTTCGCCGGCCATTCCGGGTAACGGGCCCTTCAGTTCCGGCGGCACAAGCGGAGGCTGGCCTTCCGACTGTCCGGTGGATATATCGCCCGTACCGACCGTGGGGGGTACGAACTTCGGTGTGCTCGGGCCGGCCGGTACACCCGCTCGGGCGGCACCCTCCAGAACAAGAAGGACGCGTGACGGCCCATCGGCCCGATCGCGATGTCCAACGGTCCGGGCGAGCAAGGCGAGAATGTCCCTGTGTAGTCGGTCGGCCGCAGCCGAGCGGTCCCGCCACCACCCGTCCGGTCGTGCGCCAATCACGTTCGCCGCGTCCACCACCCAGGTGAGCCGGTAGTCCGCTCCGGTCGGGTGCATAGCGTCAGGGGCGGAATCCGGCGTACTCACCGGGCGCCGGGGTCGGCTTTGCCAAACACGGCGGTGGGTTCCCGGCGCTGGAGCGCGGCCAAAGTCGCCGCCGGCACGGCTCCTCGTTTGGCTGCCAATCGAACGATCCGCCAGGCGTACGAAGGTGGCCGCTCGTCCGCGTACCGGCGTCTGCGCCCCGAGGCGGGCTGCCGTCGGGTTGGCGGGCGGCGCGGTGGAGTCGTTCGTGGGTCGACGTTTCGAACCGGAAGGTGTGATTCGAAGAACATGATCATCCCTCTATCATGGCGATGTCGATCCGCTCCTTTGGGTGCGGTCGACACCCCACCACGAGCCCACCAAGACGGAGGGGACTTGCGCCATCGTCGCGGTTGCCTCGCGCGTCCGACGAACCAGGCGTGACAGTTCACCGTCTTCTCGTGGTAATACTAGACCCGTAAGTTTCTGCGGTCCGCTGACCTGAAGGAGAGTGGCATGGCTCAGAAGACCATCGTCTCGTTGATTGACGATCTCAGTGGAGAAGAGGCCGACGAGACGGTCCGGTTCGGACTGGACGGCGCACAGTATGAGATCGACCTGTCGGAGAAGAACGCCACCAAGTTGCGGGAGTCGTTGGCGCCGTTCGTCACCGCTGCCCGCCGTTCCGGTGGCCGGGCGGCCAGTGGCCGTCGCGGGGCGCGCGCCGCTTCGCGGCGTACCGGTGGAACCGACCGCACCGCCGACATTCGCGAGTGGGCGCGCAGCAACGGCTACACGGTGAGTGACCGGGGCCGTATCGCGTCGAACATCGTAGAGGCGTACGACAAGGCTCACTGAGCCGGGTCGCGACTGCTTTCCGGGTCGACGCGCCGAGCGGTTGACCCTGGTACTACCCGAGTACCACCGTGATAGCCGGTGGGTCTCCTCGGGCCGGCGGCCGAAGAAGACGTGATCATCTTATCGCGTCCCGGTTCCTGCCCATCGATCGGCCGATGGGCAGGAACCGGACCACGGATCGCCGATTGCCGGCCGGCGACCGTACTACGCTCGGGGGCGGTCAAATGGGCGGCCGGCCGGCCGGACCCTGTGTGGTTTCAGTGCCTGGCGGCCTCGCCGGCCATCCATTTTTCGACATCGTCGGCCGAGCGTGCGAGCGCGGCTGACATGTTCCGACTTCCATCCGGCGTGACCAGGATGTCGTCCTCTATCCGGACGCCGATCCCGCGCAGCTCCGGCGGAACAGTGAGGTCGTCCGGCTGGAAGTACAGCCCTGGTTCGACCGTCAGCACCATCCCGGCCTCCAGCGCGGCGTCGCGGTAGGTCTCGTCGCGCGCCTGCGCGCAGTCGTGCACGTCCAGCCCGAGCATGTGCGACGTGGAGTGCAGTGTGTAGCGCCGGTGCAGGCCGGCCCCGGGTGCTTTCGGGTCCTCGCTGAGCGACTCTTCGACCGTGGCCGGCAGCAATCCCCAGTCGTGCAGCGCCTGCGCGATCACCCGCATCGCGGCCCGGTGCGGATCCAGGAAGGCGGCGCCGGGACGGACCGCGTCTATCCCGGCCTGCTGGGCCCGGTAGACGACCTCGTGAACCTGGCGCTGCAGCGGGCTGAAGCGCCCGCTCACCGGCAGCGTCCGCGTCACATCGGCGGTGTACAGCGAGCGGCCCTCGACCCCCATGTCGAGAAGTGCCAGGTCACCGGGCCGCACTGGGCCGTCGTCGCGGACCCAGTGCAGGGTCGTGGCGTGCGGGCCGCAGGCCACGATGGAGCCGTATCCGACGTCGTTGCCGTCGACGCGGGCCCGTCGCCAGAAGGTTCCCTCCAGCCAGCGCTCCCCGTTGGGGAGCGTCGCCGCGCGGCCGAGCTCGCCCACGCACTCGGTGAAACCGAGCGCGGTGGCCGCGACCGCCTCGTCCAGCCGGGCGATCTCGAAGTCGTCCTTGACCAGCCGGAGCTCGGACAGCACCTCGGCCAGCGCGGCGTCCCGGTCGGCGGACGAGCCGGTCGGCGACCACCGGCTCACCGCGCGGTCCACCCGGGCGTCCAGCCCGCGCACGACGCGGGTCCTGGCGGGCGCGAGACGGGCCAGCGCTTCGGGAAGCTCCGGCAGCGGCCGGCATTCGATGTCGAGAGCCGCTGTGGTCTCCCGTACACCGGGCCGGGGGCCCACCCACAGTTCGCCGTAACGGCGGTCCGTGTAGAACGCGGAACTCGATCGGTCGGATCGGTCAGCGAGATAGAGCACGGCGTCATGGTCGCCGGCAGCGGTGGGATGCAGGATCAGGACGGCGTCCGGTTCGTGACATCCGGTGAGCCAGAAGAAGTCACTGCCGGGGCGGAACGGGTAATCGGTGTCGTTCGCCCGGACGTGTAGCCCGCCGCTTGGTATGACAAGCGCTTCGGTGGGGAATCGGGTGGCCAGAAGCGAGCGCCGTTTCGTGGTGTAAGGGGCGCAGTCGTCACGCACCGCGACGGTGTCATCCACCGGCGCCCAGCCGCTCGCCATGAAACGCCTGAAGGCTGCGTGGGGTTCCTCGTCGTGCTTAGCCTGTCCGGTCCTGCCCGGTTCGTCCGCGGCTTGTTCCTCCGTCGTCGGACTGTCTGCGGCGGTGGGGAGAGTCCCCGGTGCGATGGTTACCCCCGCCGGCTCCTGTGCCCGGGTTGTCCCGATGGTCGGTTCCGGAGATTCCGGATCCGGCTGGATCGATTTCCCCGGTGGTGCGGTGGGGGGCACCGGGAGCCCCGGTGTGCCGGTGTCCGGCGAAGATGCGACGCGTTCCACTTCCGCGCCGCCCGAAGCGGGAGTGGTCCGGTGTGCGACGTCGTCGGCCGTACCGCCGGGGGATCGCCCCGCGACCGGGCGTGAAGCTGGTGTTTGGTGGGACTGGGCACTCATGCCGCTAACGGTAGGCCGCTTCCGCCGTGCTCGGGTAGCGTCCTTCGCCGTGGCGACCACGGCCGGCCCGATGGCGGGACTTCTCATCGTCGATCTCACCCGGGTTTTGGCGGGTCCGTTCGCGACGATGATGTGCGTCGATCTCGGTGCCCGGGTCATCAAGGTCGAACGGCCGGGCGGCGGGACGACTCCCGTACCTACGGTCCGTTCATGGACGGCCGGTCGCTGTACTTCGCGCGGGTGAACCGTGGCAAGCAATCCGTCGTCCTGGATCTCAAGGACACGACGGACCGTGACCTTCTGTTGCGGATCGTCGACCGGGCCGATGTTCTGGTCGAGAACTTCCGCCCCGGGGTGATGGACCGGCGGGGTCTCGGCGTCGATGCGCTCACCGCGCGCAATCCTCGCCTCATATAGGTCAGCATCTCCGGCTTCGGGCAAACGGGCCCGTGGCGGGAGCGGCCGGCATACGACTCCGTCGTGCAGGCGGCCTCGGGCATGGTGTCGATCACTGGACGCCCGGGCGAGGAGCCCGTCAAACCGGGTGTTCCGATCGCGGACCTGGCCGCCGGTCTCTATGCTTTCGGCGCCATCGGGGCCGCGCTGCAGGGCCGGAGCACCACCGGCCGCGGAACTCATCTCGATATTGTCATGTTCGACGCGACGGTCTCCCTGCTGGAGGGCGCCGCGCTGTCATATCTCTCGACCGGCGTCACTCCGCCACGGATCGGAAACGTCCACTACTCCATCGCCCCCTTTGACGCGTTCGCGTGCGCGGGCGGCAGCATCGTGATCTGCGCGGCCAACGACAACCTCTTCGGCCGGCTGTGCGCGATGGTCGAGCGGCCCGACCTCGCCGCCGACCCGAGGTTCCGCACCAACAGCGACCGGCTCCGGGAACGCGAAGCGTTCAAGACGGAGATCGAGGCGACCCTGCGCCGGCAGGAGCCGGACCACTGGTTGAAGGCACTGCAGGCCGCGGGCGTTCCCCATGGTCCGATCAATGATGTTCCGGCCGCGGTCGACTCCGCGCAGACGAGCACCCGCCGGATGGTGGTCGAGGCCGGTGGCCTCCCGCTACCCGGTAATCCCATCAAGGCTGCCGGATATCCGGACCCGCTCGAACGTCCCGCCGCCCACGCCCACGCCCGACGCGGACGGCGCCGCCGTGCGGGCGGAGTTCACGGGCCCCGCCGCCAGCTGACCCGTCCCGCGGCCCGACCGGCCGTCCCGACGGCACGGCACGGCGTGGCGTGGCCTTGCCGGCGCGGCCTGACCGGCCCGGCTGATCGGCCTGGCCGGCGGGTCGGCCTGCCGTCGCTACCGCCTCCCGCCGGAGCGTGCGAGGCTGGGACGGAACGGGCAGCCCGGTTCCCAATATCGCAGATGGCCCGAAACAAGCGGTGACAGCACCGACCGGACTGCCGGACTACAGACAACACCGTCGGATGTCGGCAGAGATACCGGTACAACGGAGCAAGCCGGCGGAACACCGGTAGAACAGTGATGGGCCGACGTGGAGGTCCGCGGGTCGCCCAGGCGGCGGCCCGGGGGGCTGGCCGCGGCGGTCCGATGGGTACCGAGTGGTACAGCACCGGCCAACCCGGTGTGAGCGTCGGACGAGATCCCGACCACCGCCCCGCCGTCGCCTCAATGCGGCCGGCGGCGCGGCGGGCAGGCGGTCTGCGGCGTGAACCTGTCGGGACCGTCGGGAACGATGATCCTCGTGCCCGGCGGGTGAGCGAGGGGAACGTGGCCATGACCTGGCCTCCGAACAGTGGCGATCCGGACGGCTGGGACCCGCGCGACCGCCGTCGTCCACCGCCCGGCGCCGGATCCGGCCGCCCCGGGTACCCAGGTCAGGGCCAGGGCCGTCCACCGGTTCCCGGCCGCCTGCCGCAGGAGCGCCCGGCGCGGGACAGGCGCGACCGCCCGGTGCAGGGACGTCCGGCGCAGGGCCGCCCGGCGCGGGACCGGCCGGCCGCCGGCGAGGAGAACTGGCCGGCGGGAGCCTGGCCGCGCCACGAGCCCCGCTCGGCTCCCGCGCCGATCCCGCCCACCCGCCGGCTGCCTCCGCCGGGCGCCACCGACGGCGGGCGGACCCGGCCCGCCCCGAACGACGGGCTCGGCGGGTACCGCGCGCCGGCCGGCCCGGGGCCCGGGTACGGCGGCCCGCGCGGGCCGTACGACACCCCGGGCGAGGACCTGCCCGCGGAGGAGCCACACCGCCCGGTGAGCGGTGTGCGCCGGACGGTGACCCTGGTGGCCGCCATCGTCTCGGTGGCCGTCCTGGTCGTCGCCACGAGCGGCTGGGCCGTGCTGCGCCACTACGACGGCAAGGTGAACCACATCGAGCTCACGTTCTCCGACTCGGCCGCGCGGCCCTCCGCCGCCGGCGGAGGCACCCAGAACATCCTGCTGGTGGGCTCGGACACCCGCGCGGGCACCGGGGGCGAGTTCGGCCAGACCGAGGGGCAGCGCTCGGACACCACGATCCTCGCCCACCTCGACGCCGACGGCTCGACGACCCTGGTGTCCTTCCCCCGCGACCTGTGGGTGCAGATCCCGGGCTACACCGGCTCCGACGGCACCCAGCACGACGCGCAGAAGTCCAAGCTCAACGCGGCGTTCGCCTACGGCGGGCCGTCCCTGCTGGTCCGGACCATCGAGACGCTCACCAACATCCGGATCGACCACTACCTCGAGATCGACTTCCTGGGCTTCCAGGCGATGACGGACGCGCTCGGCGGCGTCACCGTCTGCGTGAAGGAGCTGACGCCCGAGCTCAAGGCGCAGGGCTTCGACAACCTCAACGACCGGTACTCCGGCTGGCACGGCCAGGTCGGCGACAACACGCTCACCGGTGAGCAGGCGCTGGCCTTCGTCCGGCAGCGTTACGGCCTGCCCGGCAGCGACCTCGACCGCATCCACCGCCAGCAGCAGTTCCTCGGCGCGGTGTTCCGTGAGGTCGCCTCCACCGGGACCCTGCTCAATCCGCGCAAGCTGCTCGACGTCGTGGACGCGGCCACCTCCGCGCTGACCCTGGACGACCACACCTCGCTCACCGATCTGCGCCTGCTCGCCGTCCGGATGCAGGGCATCAGCACCGGTGGGGTCACCTTCGCGACCGTCCCGGCCACGCCGTCACAGGCCGGCGGGCAGTCCGTGCTCCTGGCGAAGACCGACGAGCTGACGACGCTGCTCGCCGGGATCGGCGGCTCCCCGCCGCAGGCCGCCGGGCCCCCCGCGCTCGACCCCGCCGGCTCGCCGTCCGGCTCGACGGCGGCCTCGGCGGCCTCGACGGCCTCCGTGGGCGCTACGGCCGCGTCCGGTGCCGTGCCGGCGTCCGGTACCGGCCACGGTTCGGTGGTCACCGCGGACCTGCGCGCCACCGGCGGGCGGCCCGCGGGCGGCGCGGTGACCCTGGCCCAGGCCACCCCCGAGCCGTCCGGCGGGGTGGGCTGCACCTACTGACGCGGGGAGCCGAACCCTGTCGCGGACGACCCGGGCCCTGCTGTGGGGGACCGGGCCGTGCCGCGAGGGCTGAGTCCTAACGTGGGGGAGTCGAGCCCGGCCGGGCCTTGGCGTGCCGCGGGACGCGGCGCTGGCGCGGGGGGCGCTCGTCGATCGCCGCGTTCAGCTCGGCGCCGAGCAGCACGGCCAGCGCCGTGATGTAGAAGAACAGCAGCGCGGCGACGGGCGCGCCGAGCGAGCCGTATACCAGCTCGTTGCTGAAGACCAGCTCCAGGTACATCCGCAGCAGGTAGCTGCCCACCAGCCACAGGAAGAGCGCGAGCGCCGCTCCGGGTAGTGCCCGGCGCCAGGACCGCCGCACGGGCAGCGCCAGGTGGTAGAGCGTCGTCAGCATCGCCAGCGACACCACCCCGACCACCGGCCAGAAAAGAATCCTCAGCAGGTCGTCGACCACTGGGTGACGGCCGGAGTTGAGCATGTCCGACAGCAGGCCGGGCCCGAGGACGAGCGCGGGCAGCAGCAGGACGCCCGTCGCCACCTGGGCCAGGAACAGCCCGAGCGCGAGCAGGCGGCTGCGGACCGCCGAGCGGAGCTCCCGCTGGCCGTAGGCGATCGTGATGGTGTTCACGAACGTCGCCATCGCCGTGGATCCCGTCCACAGCGACAGCACGAAACCGATGGAGATGACGTCCGGGCGGCCGCGGGAGAGGATCTCGTCGATCGTCGGCCGGACGGTGTCGTCGACCACCGACGCCGTCAGCAGGTTGTCGGCGCCGTCCAGGATGCTCAGGCGGACGTTGTCGAGGGCGTCGCCGCCGAGGAGGTCCCCGATGTAGCCGATCGTGCCCAGCAGCGCCAGGAGCAGCGGGGGCATCGACAGCAGCTGCCAGAAACCGGCTTCGGCGGCGAGACCGAGAACACGGTGCCGCCAGGCGTTCGCGACGGTCGTCCGCGCCAGGCGCAGGGCCCCCCAGGGGACCCATGACCTTGGTTGCAGCAGCCGGCGGGCGAGATCACGCACCGCCGCGCCGCGGTCGGGCCCACCGGCACCCATGCATGCGCGTAACCAGCGCAGCGCCAACAGCGCCCGCCGGGCCGGGTCCCGCATGCCGGGGCGGGTCGTCGGACCAGGTCCACCCGCTGGGGGGGCCATGGCCGGCACCGCATCGTTCCCAGTGGTGGACACGCGCCCCACCGTATGACTATCGGCCCGCGGTTCCGGTGAGGGTGTCCTTGCGCCGGATGATGGTCGTCGTACCGGCCCGGTGGCCACGACACCGGGCCGGTGACGAGTCGAGGGCATGCCATGTGATCATGGCATGCCCTCGGGAGTCAGTCGTGTCAGGAGACGCTCAGCTTGTCGGTCTCGTCGTGGTACTCGACTGCGACCGAGCGGAGCTTGGAGTCGTGAGACTTCGCGTGATGGCGGCAGAAGAGCAGATCTCCGCCCCCAGGCAGAACGACCCGGACGTAGGCCTGGGCGCCACACCTGTCGCAACGGTCGAGGTTGGTCAGCGTCGGCATCGTGGTAGTCCCTGTCACACCTTCTCCAACTGTGTTGAGCGGCCAGACGTTCCGCCTGGCCATGTGACGGTTTACTCACAGCCGGCTCTCTCGGCGTCGTTGCATCCAGAGCGGCCTCCGCCCCCGGTGCCTCCTCGTGGCGGACCGGTGACGAATCTCGGGTTCGACCCCCTCCTAGGGCCGGCGGGCGCCGAACACGATGTCGTCCCATGCTGGCACCGACTTGCGTCCGCGTCGACCGCCTGCGGGACGTTCGCCGCTACGACCTGCCGCCGGCTGCCGTCCGCGGTTGCCCGCGGCGGCCGGCTGGGCGGCCCGTGCGGCCTGCTGGGCCGCCTCCGTGGCGGCCTCTGTGGCGGCTTCGGCGGCGGTGTCGTCGACCGCGGCGGCGGTGGTCTCCGCCGTGGTCTCGAACTCGCTGTCGGCCGCGGTGGACGGCTCGGCGGGGTGCTCCGCCGCGGTGGAGCCGGGGGGCGGGCGGGCCGGCGGGGCGCCCCCCGCCCGCGCCGGGGGGGGCGCGCCCCGCGGCGCGCG
>NZ_JALKFY010000796.1:9898-32898 GCF_023242985.1 Frankia sp. Mgl5
GGCCGAGGGCGGCCTGCCGGGCCGCCCTCGGCCCGGGCCGGTGTGGCCCGGCCCGCTGCCGGCCGGCGCGGTGCTCCGCCGCGCCCCGGGGCAGCGGCGCCTCGGCCGCCACCAGCCGGAGCCGCCGAGGCCGCAGTGCCGCCGTCCAGGTCCTCAGCGGCTGCCGCGAGCGCCCCGAGTGAACGGGCACCGCCAGCGGTGCGGGCGACAGCTGGCCGGCGGGCGGCGGTGGCCGCCGGACGGCGCGGCACCCGCTCCACCGGCGTCGTGGGTTCCCGTGCCGGCTCCGCGGCCGCAGGCGGCACGATCGCGGCCGGTCGGAGCACCGGCTGCCCTGTCGGCGCGGGAGCCGCGGGCTGCCCGGCCCCGCCGGGCGCGGCCTCGCTCACCGACCGGTCGCCGCCGTCCTCGGTGTCCTGGTCTTCGTCGTCCTCGTCCAGACCGGCGGCGTGCGCGGCCTGAACGGTCTCGTCCGGGTCGGCCGAGCCGCCCGGGGTGTCCTGGGCGTCCTCGCTCGGGATGCCGGGCTCGGCCGCTTCCGGCGCCGGGGCGAGGGCCGCCTCGGCCACCGCGACCAGGTCTGTCCTGGTGGACTCCATGTCAGCCGCGCCGGCGTGGCCGAACTCCGCCTCGTTGGCCGCCGCCGCGTCGACGGCGGTGGCGGCCACCTCGGAGTACTCGGTATCCGGGTTCGGCAGCGACCTCGGCTCGGCCGCCGGTGTCGGCGGCGGAACGGCGCGCTCCCGGGAGCCGAACCGGCTCGGGGGCGTGGTGCGCCGGCCTCCCGCGCCGCTGTGCCGCCCGGACAGGCCCGGGGCCCCACCCTGGGCCGCCGGCCACGCACCGGGCATGCTGCGCCGCGCCGCGCCGGCCGTACGGCTCGCGGTGGGGGCGGCCACCGGGCCCTGGTACTCGTCCGGGCCAGCCTGGTCCGGCGAGGTGCCGTGGCCGCCGGCTCCCTGCCCCGTGTTCGCCCGCGTCGCGGCGTCCTGGCCGACGGCTTCCTGAGCGGAGCCTCCATAGCCGGAGGCTTCGTAACCGGTGTTCTCGTAGCCGGGGGTCGCGTAGTCGGGCGCCCCGTGATCAGGAGTGGTGTGGTCCGTGGCGTAGTCGTCGCCGGCCCGCTCGGCCGGGCGGCGGTCCGGAGACTCGCCCGCGGGCCCCTGGGCCGGCGACGGCCCGTACCCCGGCGCAGCCGCGCTGGGGAGGTAGCCCGTCCCGTTGACAGCCGCCGGAGCGGGGAAGGCCGAGAGGGGAGCCGTCGAGGACTGCGTTCCCGGAAGCTGCTGGCCGGGTCCACCGGCCGCGGACTGCGTCGGGTAGGCCGCCGCCGCGCCCTGGTCGTGCACCAGGGTCAGCGCCGGGCCGGCGGCGCGCACGGGCGGCTGCGCCGGCTGCGGGGCGGGCGGCTCCGCCGATTCGGGGGCGACCAGCGCCCGGGCCGCGTCGTCGTGCGGGCGCACCCGGCGCACCACCGGGTCCCACGTCCACCGGGCGCACCTGCTGTCCGAGGTGAGCTGGACCAGCCAGATCCCGTCCACCCGGCGCCAGGCGTCCCACTGGGCGGTGTCCGGGTCGTCCTGCACGCTGAGCAGCCGTGCGTCGACCACCTCGCCGAGGGGACGGCCGGGCACCCCGCCCGGATCCTTGGGCAGCAGCGCGGCGCGCGCCTCCTGGACCACCCGGGCGCGTTCGGCCAGCACCGGCCCCTCGTAGCGCTCGACCCGCTCCACCGGGATGCCCGCGGCCCGCGCGACGTCGGCGGCGGTCTCACCGGCCCGAAGCCGGGCCTGGATCTCACGGGGGGTCAGCGCGCTTTCCGCGCGTACTTCACTACGTCGGGCTCCGCGCAGCGCCGCGCGCAGCCGATCGTCCACCGCGACGCGGAACTGTTCCGCATCCGCGCGCCCGGCGGCGTCGGCGAGCACGAGATAACCGCCGTCCTCGCTGAGTGCGACCGCCCGCAGCTCGCGCATGGCGCCTTCTCCTCCCGTCGATCTCCTGCCGTGCGGCCGAGCGTGCGGGGTGCCCTGTCGGACACCCCGAGGGCGCACCGGCGCACGAGTGCGCGCGAAACCGCCTCGCCGCCATGCGTCCCGGTAGATGACAGCCTGCCATCGATGGCGCCGGACGGTCGCATTGCGGCGGGCGACACGCACAGTCTGACCCTCGTTGAGGGTTCTGAACACGTCGGGGGCCCGTCCCGGGCCCGGGTGTGACGCATCACCGCCCCGGCGCCCACCCGGCCGGGCGGCATGATCGTGCCCACCCGCCGGGCGCCGGGGCCGGAGCTCAGGGGCGACGGCCGCCGGGCGGCCGGGTCGCCGGCCCGCGCCGGCGCGCCGGGCGCGGGGCGGGCCGGGCGCGGGTCTGGTCACCGCCGGCGTACAGCGCCGCCCCGACGACGCCCGCCTCGTTCTGGAGCTGGGCGGGCACCACCTTCGTGCGCAGTTCGAGGTGGTCGAAGAACTTCTCCGCCTTCCGGCTGGCGCCGCCGCCGATGATGATCAGATCCGGCCACAGCAGGGCCTCGAGGGTGCTCAGGTAGCGGTTGACCCGCTTGGCCCACTTCTCCCAGGAGAGATTCTCACGCTCCCGGACGGCCTCGGAGGCCTGTGTCTCCGCGTCGTGGCCGTGGATCTCCAGGTGCCCCAGCTCGGTGTTCGGTACGAGCTGGCCGTGCAGGAACAGCGCCGTCCCGATCCCGGTGCCGAACGTCGTCATGACGACGAGGCCGGAGGTGTCACGGCCGGCGCCGAACGCCATCTCGGCCATCCCGGCGGCGTCGGCGTCGTTGACGACGGCGACCTCCGAGCCGGCCAGCGCCGGCCCGAGTGCCCCGCCGAGCACCGCGGAGACGTCGGTGTCGATCCAGGCCTCGTCGACGTTCGCGGCGGTGCGGGCGACCCCGGACTTGATCACCGCCGGGAACGTGGCGCCGACCGGGCCCGTCCACTCGAAGTGCGCGACGACCTCCGCGACGGTCCGCGCGACCGACTCCGGGTCCGCGGGCTGCGGCGTCGGGAGCCGGAACCGCGGCGCAGCCAGAGTGCCGTCCTCGATGTCGACCGGGGCGCCCTTGATGCCCGTCCCACCGATGTCGACCCCGAAGACCCGCATTGCGCCGTCCTCCCGCATGTGTCGCTGTACGTCGCTCTCCTGGCGGCGGCGCGGCCTCCCGGCGGGAGCCCGCGACCTCCGGTACCTCCGGCGGAGGCGAGGGAATCAGTGAGGCCCGGCGCGGCGGGCACCGAGCGGTCGTGCCCCGGACCCCGGGTGCCGCGTCGTGCCGAGCCGTGCCTGGCCTGGTTGTGCCTGTCGTAGTTTTGCAGGCCCGCCCGACGCCGTGGCGGCGGCGGGCGCTTTCGGTGGTGAGCCCGGTCTCCGGCGGACGTCCATGCCGCTCCAGGCGGGGCCGGAGATCGCCCGGGGTGGGCCGGACAACGCGTGTGTCCTGTTCTGAGGGCACCTACTCTGATGAGATGCGGTTGACCGATTCCCACGGGCGGGTCGCCACCGACCTTCGGGTGTCGCTGACCGACCGGTGCAACCTCCGCTGCAGCTACTGCATGCCCGCCGAGGGGCTCGACTGGCTGCCGAATCCGCTGCTCCTCACCGACGACGAGATCCTGCGGCTGGTCACGATCGCGGTGGCCCGGCTGGGCGTCACCGAGATCCGGTTGACCGGCGGCGAGCCCACACTGCGTCCGGGGCTGGTGCGCCTGGTCGAGCGGATGGCGGCGCTCTCGCCCCGGCCCGAGCTCTCGCTCACCACCAACGGCCTGCGCCTGGCCGGCCTGGCCGGCCCGCTCGCCGCCGCCGGCCTGGACCGCGTCAACGTCTCCCTGGACACGCTTCGCCCGGAGCGCTTCGCCCGGATCACCCGCCGGAACCGGCTCGACGACGTCCTGGGCGGCCTCGCCGCCGCGGCCGACGCCGGGCTGATCCCGGTGAAGGTGAACGCGGTGCTCCTCCGTGGCCTGAACGACGACGAGGCCGCGCCGCTGCTGCGCTGGTGCCTCGCGCGCGGCTACGAGCTGCGCTTCATCGAACAGATGCCGCTGGACGCCCAGCACGGCTGGCGCCGCACCGAGATGATCACGGCCGGCGAGATCCTGACCCGGCTGGAGGCGGAGTTCGTCCTGACCGCGTTGCCGGGGCGGGGGAGCGCACCCGCCGAGCTGTTCGCCGTCGACGGGGGGCCGGGCACCGTCGGGGTGATCGGCTCGGTGTCCGCGCCGTTCTGCGCGGCCTGCGACCGGGTCCGGCTCACCGCGGACGGGCAGGTCCGCAACTGCCTGTTCGCCCGGGACGAATCCGACCTGCGCGGCCCGATGCGGTCCGGCGCCACCGACGACGACCTCGCCGACCGCTGGGTCCGCGCGGTGTGGGGGAAACACGCCGGCCACGGCATCGACGCGCCGGGCTTCCACCAGCCAGCCCGGCCGATGTCGGCGATCGGCGGGTGACACCACTCTCGCCGTCGCCGTCGCCGTCGCCGTCGCCGTCGGGGGAGCTGGGCGATCCGTGGGACGCGCTGGTCCTCGCCGGCGGCCACTCCCGGCGGCTCGGCGGCCAGGACAAGGCCAGCGCCGTTGTCGGTGGCCTGCGGCTGCTGGACAGGGTGCTCGCCGCCGCCGGCGCGGCCGAGCGGATCGTCATCGTCGGGCCGCCGCGCCCGGCCCGGCCCGGTTCCCGGTCGGTCCGCTGGACCCGCGAGGACCCGCCGGGCGGCGGGCCGGTCGCCGCCATCGCCGCCGGGCTGCGGCTCGTCGAGGCCCCGCTGGTAGCGGTACTCGCGGTCGACCTGCCCTTCATCGGCGCCGTGGAGCTCGCCGACCTTCTCGGATCGCTGCGCGGCGAGCCGCCGGGTCACCGTGACACCGACGTGGCGGTGCTGGCCGATCCGGCGGGCCGGCCGCAGTACCTTGCGGCGGCCTGGCGCACCGCCGCGCTGCGCGCCGCCCTGCCGGCGGACCCGACGGGCCGCTCGGTGCGCTCGCTGCTGGCCGGGCGGGATGTGCGGACCGTCCCCGCCACCGCCGACGCCTGCCTTGACTGCGACGACCCGGCGTCGCTGGCGGCGGCCCGGGCCCGGGCGGTCCCCGGAACGCACGGCTCGGGCACGATGCCCTGATGACAGACGACAACGAGGCGGGCGGGCCCTCGGCGGCCGAGCGCCCCGCAAGCACTGGTGCGGCGGTCGCACCCGGGGCGGCCGGTGGTGAGGCTCAGCGCCTCGGCGATGTTCTGGACGAGTGGGTGAGCCGGGCGAGTACCGCGCTCGGCCTGGAACCCGGTTCCGTGGACGCCACGCTCATCCTCGACCTCGCCCGGGATGTCGCCCACGGCGTCACGCGCCCCGCCGCCCCGCTGACGGGGTTCCTGGTCGGGCTGGCAGCCGGCCGCCGCGGCGGCAGCGCCGCCGACGTCCGAGCCGCCGCGGACACGGTGCTGGCCCTCCTACCCGAGCACGACTCCAAGCGCGACGGCTAGTGCACGACGGCTAGTGCATGCGGACGGGGCCGGTCTCGTCCAGGTAGCCGCGCATGTCGATGGCCATCGTGTGGACGTCCTCGGCGTCTGGTTCGGGGACGTCCTCGGCGTCGTCGCGGGGGTAGCCGAAGGTGAGGCGCGGCAGCATCTGGGTGGGGGCGTCGACGAGCCCGGGCGCGGCCTCGATCAGCCCGGACTCCCAGTCGAGCTCGCGGCCGCTCAGCGGGCCGGAGGGCAGGTTCCGCGCGGCCGGTGACGTCGTGACGATCACGTAGTCCAGCACGCCGAGAGCGGCGATGACGACGAGGGCCGGCAGCGCCGCGAGTGGGCGCCACACCGTCAGACCAACCATCACGAACACGGCCACCACGGTCAGGCCGCCGACGATGTGCCTGCGCACCGGGGGTAGCGCTGGAACCTTGCGGCCGCGCCGGTAATGCGCCATGCACCACAGTGTGCCCCCGTCGCCGGAACTGTCCAGGCGGTGGGGTGTTGTCAACCGCCCGACTGGCGGCAGGCAGAGACGCGCCGCAGGGTGGAACCCGACGTCGGAAGCGAACCGGGGGAGCCGGTCGTGACAGCGGAGGGTACCCGCAATGCCTCTTTCCGGTGAAGGCTCTTCGACGGTGCGCCGGAATGAGTCACACTTACCGTGGGAAATGAGAGATCCATGGCCCGACCCGCCGGTCAACGGTGTATCCAGGGCCCGGTGTCGCACCATGGGATCGACCTCGCGAGGCTGGAGGATCGCCGTGGAGGTTACAAGTCGTGGCCACTGGCCGCGACCGCTGCCACGACCCCGGCCAGGGCCGAGGCCGAGGTCAGCCCCGGTACTGGCCGTCGCCGCGGTGGTGGCGCTGCTCGTCCTGATCTCCGGGTGCGGGGCGTCCAGTTACGACTATGTGACGAACAAAGATGACGGCGCGTTCCTGAAGGTGCCGGCGGCCTGGACGTATCAGGAGATGCCCGGGCCGGCCCTGTTCGGCATCGACGCCCGCAATGTGAGCCCCGAGATGTTGCGCGGCCTGATGTCACGCGAGTGGGTCGTCGGGCTGGATGCCGCCGAGAAGTTCGACGAGACCAGTCTGTTCGTTCCCGACGCGCCGCTGCCGAAGGGCTTCGTCCAGGTTCGGCATCTTCTTCCGGAGGAGGCCAATGCGGTCTCCACGAACGACCTGCGCAACTTCGTGGTCACCGTCGACGACGCGGTCGCGGCGCAGGAGGAGGCCGTCCGCCAGGACCCGTACGGCGCGCGCCTCGCGCCCAGCTTCCTGCTCCTGGCCGACGAGAAGGTGGCGCAGGACAGCGGCGTCCACGGCGTGCACCTGATCTACCAGGTCGCCACCGCGGCCGGGCTGGTCACCATCGACCAGACCAGCCTGCTGGACCAGAACCAGACCGTGCTCTACCAGCTCGTCCTGGCCTGTTCAGCGCTCTGCTACGCCCAGCACGGGGGGCAGATCGGCGAGGTCACGGGCTCGTTCACCATCAAGCCGACGGACCGAGGGCAGTAGGCATGAGCGCAACCGACCGGGCGACCAGTTCGGGTTCCTCCGCGCCCGCGGGGGAGACCACCGCGGGCGACGCCGCTTCCGACTCCCCGACCGCGCCGCGCCGACGTCCCGCGGCACTGTGGGACAGAACCAAGTTCCTGTTCCTGCTCGGCGCGCTCTTCGCCTTCGTGGTCGCGGCGGACGTCTCCGGCAACCCACTGATGACCTGGGGCGACGCGTTCCGCATCCAGTCGCGGTCGAGCTGGTGGATCCTGGCCCTGCTCGGGCTCGAGGTGGTCCACCAGATCCACATCTTCCTCGGCGAGCGGTCGTCGCGGTACTACGTGTTCTGGACCGACAAGGTCTTCGGTCGCGCCGAGCGCCGGCTGCTGCGCCTCAACGACTGGAACCGGTACCGGGCCAGCCGGGCGCTGAAGGTCGTGGCCGCGTTCGCGCTGTTCCTGTTCGTCTACGCCCGCATCGTCGACCAGTCCATCTTCGAGGCGACGGTCGGCCTGCCCGGCGCGGCGTGGAAGGCCATCCCGCTCGTCCTGCAGATGGTGCTGCTGCTGGTGGTCGTCGTCGGGCAGTTCGTCGCCATCTTCTGGTTCCTCTCCAAGGGCGGCGTCGAGGTCTACTTCCCCGAGGACATCAAGACCCGCTTCGCCGACGTCTGGGGCCAGGACCACGTCGTCAGCCGGGTCCAGGAGAACGTCTTCTACCTGGAGCGCCCCGAGGAGATCGAGGACAGGGGCGGTTACGTCCCCGGCGGCATTTTGCTGTGGGGCCCGCCCGGCACCGGCAAGACGCTGATCGCCGAGGCGGTGGCCGGCGAGACGGGCAAGCCCTACGTCTTCGTCGACCCGGGCGCCTTCTCGGCGATGTTCATGGGCGTCGGCATCATGAAGGTGAAGTCGCTGTTCCGCAAGCTGCGCAAGCTGTCGCTGCGCTACGGCGGCGTGATCGTCTTCTTCGACGAGGCCGACACGCTCGGCAACCGTGGTCAGCTCGCCGGTGGCTTCAGTGGCGGCGGCAAGCTCGGCGCGGGCGGTGCCGGGGCGGGAGCGGCGGCCTTCTCGACCGGGCACAACCCGTTCGGCGTGCCGGTGGGCGCGGAGTCCGTGGACGCCTGCAACGGCTTCTCCTACCTGGACTCGTTCGCCCGGGCCCAGATCGCCCGCGACCACGCCCAGCGCGAGAACTTCGTCATGGGCGGGGGGATGGGCGGGTCCAGTGCCGACGGGACCCTGCAGGCCCTGCTCACCGAGATGTCCGGCCTGAAGAAGCCCCGCGGATTCCTCAACCGGGTCGTCCGGCGGACCCTCGGCATGCGTCCGAAGCCGCCGCCGAAGTACCGCATCCTGGTGATGATGGCGACGAACATGCCCCAGTCGCTGGACGAGGCGCTGCTGCGGCCCGGGCGCATCGACCGCATCTACAAGGTCGGCTACCCCAGCAAGGAGGGCCGGATCCGGACCTTCGAGGGCTACCTGGCCAAGGTGCGCCACGAGCTGACCCCGGACCAGGTCGAGCGCCTCGCCATCATGAGCCCGGAGGCCACCGGTGCCACGATCAAGGACACGGTGAACGAGGCACTGGTGCAGGCCGTCAAGGACGGCCGCGAGATCATCACCTGGCAGGACATGCTGCGGGCCCGGGTGGTCAAGGAGTACGGCCTCGCCGACGACCACGAGCACATCGCCCGCGAGCGGCACAGCATCGCGCTGCACGAGGCCTGCCACGCCGTCGTCGCCTACCGCACCCAGCGCGGACGGGTCATCGACCTGGCGACCATCGAGCGGCGTGGCGGAGTCGGCGGGTTCGTCGCGCACGTCGCGGTCGAGGACCGCATGTTCATGTGGAAGTCGGAGATCGAGGTCCAGGTGATGGTCTCCCTCGCCTCGCTCGCCGGCGAGCGGATGTTCTTCGACGGCGACAACACCGTGGGTGTCGGTGGTGACCTGCGCAGCGCCACCCTGCTGGTGTCGAGCAACATCTCCTCGGCCGCGATGGGCGAGACGCTCGCGTCCCGGCTGAGCATGATCGAGCACCAGATGGGCCAGGCGTCCATCGACTCGGACCGGCCCTTCGGTGAGCAGGTCGAGGCCAAGCTGCGGGAGATCTACGCCCGCACCGAGGCCGTCCTGTCCGCGAACCGGCGCGAGGTGCTGTCCCTCACCCATGCGCTGGAGACCCACAAGACGATCACCGGCGAGGACGTCGAGGCCATCATGGAGGGGACGGTCGGCCCGACGGTCGACGGCCGCCGCTACATGGAACCGGGGTTCATGGCCGTCGCGGAGGACTACCACCGCTCGGCGGTCCAGGCACACCGCGGGATGCACCACGACGATCTCCGGGAGCTTCCCGAACTCGGCCGGGCAGCCGCCCGCGGGGCGCCCCCCGTGCCACGGGCACTTCCGGAGGGCCCCTCCACCGCCAACTGACCGACGCCGCCGAGCCTCACCACAGGTACCACACGCACACAGCACACAGGTACTGGCCGGGCGGTGTCGGCGCCGCCCCGGGCCAACCCTCGACGCACTCGCCCTTTGCTTTCTTTCTCGCCGTTTCGTGGCCGTTTTCGGCGGAATCCGGCCCGAAACGGCGAGGAGGACGTCAAGGGGCGAGCAGGCTACCTCGATGTGCCGGGCGGTTTGCCCGATAGATGGCGGTCTGGGGTCGTCCCGTGCTGGTGCGGGCCCGTCTTCGCTTCCCGCGCGGGCGGGGCTGCGCCGACACCAGGCCTCCTCGCGTTCGGCCCGCGATCTCCGACCCCCGACCCGGGATGTCAGACGTCCTGGAGGGCCGGCCCGCGTTGCGGTGCGGCCGCCGCGCTCAGAACAGCCTCGACCGGGTTACCGAGCGCGGTGTCGGCCACCGCGGAAGCCGTTGGGTCGTTCGACGTCGCGGTGCCTACCGCCGTGCCGGTGCCTACTGCTGTGCTGGTGGCGAGCGCTGTGCTGGTGGCGAGCGCTGTGTCAGTGCCTCCTGCTGTGCCGGCGTCGCCCGCTGTGTCCGGGGGGAGTGCCGTGCCGGTGGTGAGCGCCGTGCCGGTGCCCGTGGCGAGTGCCGGGCCGCCGGCTGGCGCGGCCGGCGGCCGGGCCGCCGCCGGGACCGCCTGGGCGCGCGCCGCTTGGCCGCGCAGGGACGCCGCCGCGAAGGCGGATCCCGCCAGCGCCGCCGCGCCGGCCATCGCCAGGCCGGCCCGCGCACCGAACGTCTCGGACACCCAGCCCGCGATCGGGCCACCGACCGGGGTCGAGCCGAGGAACGCCACCGACCACAGGGCCATCACCCGGCCACGCATCTCCGGTGCCGCGGAGAGCTGCACGGTCGCGTTGCCGGTGGAGATGAAGGCGACGCTCGCCGCGCCGACCACCACGAGCGCGGCGACCTCCAGCGCCAGCACCGGTGCCGCGGCTGCCACCAGGGTGACCACGCCGAACACCCCGGAGGTGACCGCCAGAGCCGGGACCCCCACCCGCCGGTGCCGGGCGACGACCAGGCCACCGGCCACGGCCCCCGCACCCATCGCGCCGGTGAGAAGGCTGTACGTCGCGGCCGACCCGCCAAAGGTCTCACGTGCCACGAGCGGCAGCACGACCTGGAACTCGTAGGACAACGCTCCGATCACGGCCATCATGAGCAGCGGGATCCGCAGGCTCGGCGTCCGCATCGCGTAGGCGAGCCCGGAGCGCACCTGCCCCGGTGCCCGCGGCACGGGATGCCGGCGTACCAGCGCCGCGGTGTCGATCCGCTGGAGCGCGATGACCACGGCGACGAACGAGGCGCCGTTCAGCAGGAAACAGCCGCTGGTGCCGACCAGGCTGATGAGGATGCCGGCGATGCCGGGCCCGACGACCCGGGCCGCGTTCATGGTCACCGAGTTCAGCGTGACGGCGTTGGGCAGGAACTCCGATCCCACCATCTCCTGGACGAAGCTCTGCCGCGCAGGGTTGTCCACCGCGCTGGTCATCCCGATCGCCGCGGCGACGGCGGCGACCATCCACAGGCGTGCCGTGCCCGTCAGGTCCAGGATGCCGAGCAGGACGGCGAGGGAACCGAGAATGATCTGAGTGGTGATCAGGAGCCTGCGGGTGTTCGAGCGGTCGGCGATCAGCCCGCCGTAGGCGCCGAACAGCAGCACGGGCAGGAACTGGGCCGCGGTGACGAGCCCGAGTTCGGTGCCGGACGCGCCGAGCGACAGCACCAGCCAGCCCAGGGCGATCATCTGCATCCAGGTCCCGCACAGCGAGACCACCTGACCGCCGAGGAAGAGGCGGAAGTTCGGCACCTGAAGGGCGGCGAAGGTGCCGGTGGACGATGGCACCCGCGTGCCCGCCTCTTCCGTGCCTCCTGCGCTCGTCCTCGACGTGACCTGGTCCGAACGACTCATGCGGTGCACCTCCCAGGTCCACAACATGCCCCGGCCGATATTTATTTCGCGCAGCTAAGTATTTCGCGCGGGCGGGCGGGAGTGAGGGTGGAGCCGGGCGGCTCGGGGCTGCGGATCGGTCACGTATCCGGACCGCGGCTTGGTGGCTGGGTGACGATGCCCTAGTATTCGAACATGTGTTCGACGATCTCGGTGTGGCCGGGTGGGCAGGCGCTGCCCGCGGGCGGGGCAGGGGCCGCCGGTAGGGCAGACCCCGTCGGTAGGGCAGACCCCGTCGGCAGGGCCTGCGAGGTGGCGGGCGCGTGGGGTGGCACCGCACACGGGGCGTCCAGTGAGTGGAGTGTGGGTGTCGGACAGGAGGCGGCCGTGAAGGATCTCGACGCGCAGGTGGCCCGGCTGGCGGCCGTGGATCCCGGCGAGGTGCCGGACGCCGAGCTCGCCCTGCTGGTGACGGACGTGCGCCGGCTCGTCGACGCCACCGACGCCTGCTGGGTCCGCCTGCTCGCGGAGTTCGACCGGCGCGAGCTGTGGAACCTCGACGGTGCCCGGTCGGCGGCCGCCTGGCTGCGCCGGGAGTGCAGGCTTGTCCACCCCACGACGACCTCGGCGCTTACGGTGGCGCGCGCGCTGCGATCCCTGCCGGTGACCGCGGAGGCCTTCCGGACGGGCACGATCAGCTTCGACCACGTCCGCGCCATCGCCCCCGCGCTGGAGGCCGCGCGCGGCGAGCTCGCGCGCAGCGCCGACCCGATCTTCGCCCGCGCGGCCCTGTGGATGAACCGCCGTCAGATGGGCAACGTCGTTCGGACGTGGATCCGCCTGGCTGAGTCGGAGAGCCCACGTCCCCCGGGCGGGTCTGAGCCCCCTGGGTCGTGACGGCCCACTGCGCCGGGCGGGTCCGGTGGGCCGCGACGGCGTCCGGTGGCGAGGCCCGGGAGCACGGGCCGGAGGGCGCAGCCCCGAGATGAGACGTGGCGGCCGGGGGAGTCCAGGGACTCGCCCGGCCGCCACGTCTCGAAGACCAGCGCCGCTGAAGACCAGCGCCGCTGAAGACCAGCGCCGCTGAAGACCAGCGCCGTCGAGGGCCAGCGCCCCGGCCGGCGGGCCGGGTGGAGCGGGAGGAACTCTACAGAGGGATGTTGCCGTGAACGTTCTTGTCCACCCGGGCCTCGGCGATCGCGTCGGCGAGCGCGGCCGCGACCGCCCCGCGGGTCGTCCCGGGTGTGACGACCGCGTCCACCACGCCCAGCTCCACCGCGCGGTCGATCCCGCCGACGGTGCGGATGTGCTCCTCGGCCAGCTCGGCCATCACGTCCGGGCGGCGCTGGGCGGGCACCTCGGCCAGCTGCCGGCGGTGCAGGATGCCGACCGCGGCCTCCGCCCCCATGACCGCGAGCTGCGCGGTCGGCCACGCGTAGACCGCGGTCGCGCCCAGGCAGCGGGCGTTCATCGCGATGTACGCGCCGCCGTAGGCCTTGCGGGTGACGACGGTGACCCGGGGCACGGTGCACTCGGAGAAGGCGTAGAGCAGTTTCGCGCCGCGCCGGACCACACCCTCCCACTCCTGACCCACGCCGGGCAGGTAGCCGGGGACGTCGACGAGCACCACGAGCGGGATCCCGAACGAGTCGCACATCCGCACGAACCGCGAGGCCTTCTCCGCCGAGAGCGCGTCGAGGCAGCCACCGCGGCGCAGCGGGTTGTTCGCCACCACGCCGACCGTCCGCCCGCCGAGGCGGCCGAGGGCCGTGACGATGTTGCGCGCCCACTTGGGGTGCAGCTCGACGACCTCGTCGTCGAGCAGGCCGGCGACGAGCGGCCGCACGTCGTAGGCGCGGCGGGGGTTCTCCGGCAGCAGATCGCCGAGCTCACGCTCGGCGACGTGGCCGATGGAGCCCTGGTCGGCCAGCAGCGCGGTGATCGCGCGGGTCCGGTCGAACGCGGCGTCGTCGGTGTCGCAGGCGAGGTGGACGACTCCGCTGCGGGTCGAGTGGACCTCGGGGCCACCGAGGCTGTCGGCCGTGCACTCCTCGCCGGTCACCGAGCGGACGACGTCCGGGCCGGTGACGAAGACCTTCGCGTCGGGCCCGGTGATGACCAGGTCGGTGAGCGCCGGGCCGTAGGCGGCGCCGCCGGCCGCGGCCCCGAGGACCAGCGAGATCTGTGGCACCCGTCCCGAGGCACGGACCGTCGCCGCGAACACCCGGCCGACGCCGTCGAGCGAGGCCACACCCTCCTGCAGGCGGGCGCCCCCGGAGTGCCAGATACCGATCACGGGGCAGCTCATCCGGACGGCCGACTCGATCGCGTGCACGATGCGCGCGCAGCCGTCCCGGCCCATCGCGCCGCCCTGGACCGTGGGGTCGGTGGCGAAGGCGACGACCTCGTTGCCGTCGACGAGGCCCTGGCCGGCCACGACACCCGAACCGTCGGCGGAGGCGAACAGCGAGAGCGTGTCCGGGTCGAAGAAGCGGCTCAGTCGCGAGACGGGGGTTCGGGAATCGGTGCGGTCGATGGTGGACAGACTCACCGTAGGTCTCCTTGGTTGAGCGGTATCAGCCTGCTCCTGCGCAGATGGCGGCCCCGGTGCGGCCACCGTGAGGTATTTCCTGGCCGGGGCTTGGATCCCGGCGAACCGTCCCGGCGCCCCCGGGCGTGCCGCCGCCGTGGCGGGCGGCACGGTCTTCCCTCGGGGCGCCGGGCGTGCGTCCTACACCGTGAACGCGAGACAGACGTCGTGCCCACCGAACCCGAACGAGTTCGACAGGCCCGCGCCGGTGCCGAGCTCCCGGTTGTCGATGCTCACGACATCCAGGGCGATCTCGTCGTCGAGCGCGTCGAGATTGCGTGTCGCGGGGACGACGCGCTCGCGCAGCGAGAGCAGCGTGACCACGGCCTCCAGCGCGCCGGCCGCCCCGAGCAGGTGGCCGGTCATCGACTTGGTCGAGGTCACCGCGATCGAGTCGAGCGCGGAGCCCAGCGCCAGCCGAAGCGCGATCGACTCGGCGACGTCTCCGGTCGGGGTCGACGTCGCGTGCGCGTTGACGTGGATGACGTCCTCGGGCTCCAGGGAGGCCGAGCGCAGCGCCGCCCGGATCGCCCGGGCCGCGCCGGCACCGGTCGGATCCGTCGCGGCCACGTGGTAGGCGTCCGAGCTGATGCCGGCGCCGGCGAGGGTCCCGAGGACCCGCGCGCCGCGTGCCTGCGCGTGCTCCGCCGCCTCCACCACGATGACCGCCGCGCCCTCGCCGAGCAGGAAGCCGTCCCGGGCCTTGTCGAACGGCCGCGAGGCGGTCTCGGGAGCGTCGTTACGCCGGGAGAGCGCCTGCATCTGCGCGAACCCGGCGATCGGCAGGGCGGCGATCGCCGCCTCCGTGCCGCCGGCGATCACGATGTCCGCCCGGCCGGCGCGGATGATGTCCAACGCCAGCGCGATCGCCTCCGAGCCGGACGCACACGCGCTGACCGGCGCGTGCACACCGGCCTTGGCGCCGAACGCCAGGCCGACCGTGCTCGCCGGGCCGTTTGGCATCAGCATCGGCACGACGTGCGGCGACACCCGCCGAGCCCCACGCTCCCGCAGCACGTCGTGCTGGTTGAGCAGGGTCAGCACCCCGCCGATCCCGGACGCCACGCAGACGGCGAGGCGCTCGGAGTCGACTTCCGGGGAGCCCGCGTGGGCCCATGCCTCCCGCGCGGCGACCAGCGCCATCTGCTGGCTGCGGTCGAGAGTTCTGGCCTCGACGCGGCCCAGCGGTGGCTCGACCGCGAGCGGGGCGGCGATGTGGACGGGGAGCTGTTCGACCCAGTCCTCGGTCAGGCGACGCGCGCCGGAGCGGCCGGAGAGCAGCCCCTCCCACGTGGACGGCACGTCGCCGCCGAGGGGAGTGGTAGCCCCGAGGCCGGTGACGACGACCTGCCTGGGGGTCGGGGTCACGCGGCGACACCCGCCCGCTGGATGTACGAGACGGCGTCGCCGACGGTCTTGAGGGTCTTGACGTCCTCGTCCGGGATCTTCACGCCGAACTTCTCCTCGGCCGCGACGACGACCTCGACCATGGAGAGCGAGTCGACGTCCAGGTCGTCGATGAAGGTCTTGTCCGCGGTGACGTCGGCCGGGTCCACACCGGCGACTTCCTCGAGGATCGCGGCGAGGCCGGCGAGAATATCGGTTTGCGACATGGCTTTCCTCCTGTGCGTTACGGGATCAGCGTTCCGGCCGAGCCGGTGGCTGGACGGGCGGCCCGCGCGGGCAGCTCCGTACGGCGGTGGTGCGGGGCCCGGTCGCGGCACAGGTGGCCGCGGCTCGGGCCGGGGTACTCGGGGGCAGTGGAGTACCTGGGAGAAATGTGGTGCTCGGGGACGTCGGTGCTCAGGGGCATCGGACGACCTGTCCGCAGTAGGTCAGGCCGGCGCCGAAACCGAACAGCAGCACCGGATCGCCCGAGACGACCTCGCCGGCTTCCATCATCCGGTCGAGCGCCAGCGGGATGCTCGCCGCGGACGTGTTGCCGGAGTCCACCACATCGCGGGCGATCGGCACGTCGGGGACACCGAGGCCACCCGCGAGCGCCTCGACGATGCGCAGGTTCGCCTGGTGCGGCACGATCGCGGCCAGCTCTTCGGGCGCCACACCGGCCCGGTCGCAGACCGTGCGCAGGGTGGGAACGAGCGAGATGGCCCAACGGAACACGGCCGGGCCCTCCATGCGGAACGAGTTGTCGCCCCGCCCGGGAACCTGGATCGCCTCGGGCCGCGACCCGTCGTGGCCCCAGACAGCCGGGCCGATCTGCTCGGTCTCGGCGGCGCCGATCACGACCGCGCCGGCGCCGTCCGCGAGCAGGATGCAGGTGGAACGGTCACTCCAGTCGGTGTAGTCGGAGAGCCGCTCGGTCGCGACGACCAGCACGTGCCGGGCGCTGCCGGCCCGCACCATGTCCGCCGCGGTGGAGACGGCGTAGCAGAAGCCGGCGCAGCCGCCGTTGATGTCGAAGGTCCCCGCGGCCGACGCGCCGAGCCGGGAGGCGATCTGCGGCGCGGTGCCCGGGATCTGGGACGGCGCCGTGCAGGTCGCCCCGATCACGGCGTCGACGTCGCGGGCGGCCAGCCCGGCGGCGGCCAGCGCCTTGTCCGCCGCGCTGACCCCCATCGCGACCGTGGTCTCGTCGTCGTCGGCGATCCGCCGGGTCGAGATGCCGGTCCGGGTGCGGATCCAGAGGTCCGAGGTGTCGACCTGCCGGGTGATCTCGTCGTTGGTGACCAGCCGGCCCGGGCGGTAGGTGCCCAGCCCCAGCAACCGCGCCCCTGTCATGAGGCCGCCCCGACCAGGGACTCGGCCTGGGGCGGCACGGCCACTCCGGCGGGGGGCAGGTACTCGGCGACGAGCTCGCGGGCGGCGTCCAGATCGGCGGGCGTCTTCACCGCGACGATCTTCGCTCCCCGCAGTTCGCGCCGGGCGATGCCGGCGAGCGTGCCGGCGGGCGGCAGCTCGATCACGGCGGTCACCCCGGCCTCGCGCATGGCGGCCAGGCACAGATCCCAGCGCACCGGCGCCGCCACCTGGGTGACCAGCCGGGTGAGGAGGTCGGCGCCGTCGTGCACCGCGGCGCCGTCGGCGTTGGAGAGCTGGCCGAGGACCGGAGCCCCGGGCCGGATGCCGCCCGCGACGGCGCGCAGCACGTCGCCGGCCGAGGCCATGTGGTGGGTGTGGAACGCGCCGGCTACGGACAGGGGCCGCAGCTTGGTCTTCGGTGGCGGGGAGTCGGCGAGTTTCGCGAGGTCCTCGAGCGTGCCCGCGGCGACGATCTGCCCGGCGCCGTTGCGGTTCGCGGCGGTGAGGCCCACTCCCTCCAGCGCCGCGGCGACCTCGTCCGGGTCGCCGCCGAGCAGCGCGGTCATCCCGGTGGGGGTCCGCGCGGACGCCTCGGCCATCGCCCGGCCCCGCAGGCCGACGAACAGCAGCGCCGACTCCGGGGTGAGCGAGCCGGTGATCGCGGCGCCGGTGATCTCGCCGACGCTGTGCCCGGCCACGACGGCGCGGGCGCCGCCGGCGGGGGCCGCCGGCAGCAGGCCGAGCTGCTCGGCGGCCAGCAGTCCGTTCGCGACGATGAGCGGCTGGGCGATCGCGGTATCCCGGATCGTCTCCGCCGGTGCCTCGCAGCCGATGTCGACGAGGTCCAAACCGGCCGCCGCCGACCACCAGCGCAGCCGGGACTCGACGCCGTCGAGTTCCAGCCAGGGACGGAGCTGTCCCGGCGTCTGAGCACCCTGTCCTGGTGCGAGGATCGCGAGCACGTATTCACCTAACCCCGTGTGGACGGTCGTTGTCGCTGGCGACGAGTCACCGATGTCTCGTCGGCTCGTTGTCGGTGTCCTACAAAGCGGCGGGCTCCGGCGGTACGTTAGTGCCCCTCCACACCTCTGGACCGGAATTCGGTGACAGGGCAGTAAATTCGCTTGGTGTGACGGTTCTCGCACCGACGGGAGGGGCTGCGCGGGCGGGTCGCGGACGGGGATCCGGTCCGATCTGACCTGTAGGTTACGCACCGTCCAGGCGGCCGAGCACCAGAGCGATGTGCAGGATGAACCGCTCGCGGTGATCGGCGGGATCGAGACCGCAGACGTCCGCGGCCTTGCGCAGCCGATAACGCACCGTGTTCGGATGAAGGTAGAGCGCCCGGGCGGTCGCCTCCAGCGACGCGCCGAAGTCGAGGTATGCGCCGGCTGTCTCCAACAGCGGGGTGCCGGCGTGGCGCAGCGGGAGGTAGACCTCCCTGATCAGGCTCTGCCGCGCGTCCGGATCACCGGCCAGCGCGAGCTCCGGCAGCAGCGCGCTCGCCGAGACCGGGCACGGCGCCGCCGGCCAGGCGGCGACGACGTCCGCGGCGGCGAGCGCCGCGCGGGCGCACCGGGGCGCCCCGGTGAGATCGCCCGCGATCGGCCCGACCACCACGGGGCCCGGCCCGCAGGCGGGCAGCAGCGCGCGGGCGGCCTCCAGCGCGGTGTCGGCGTCGCCGGCCGGCGGCGGGCTTTCGCCGCGGCCGGATCCGCTCCCGGCACCCGTCGCGGCGGCCGCGGACCCGCCGACGCCGCCAGACCCACTCCCACCGTGCCCAGTCGCACTGTGCCCAGACCCGCCGTGCCCAACGCTGCCGGGCCCGCTTCCGCCGCCGGTCGCCGGCGGGCCCGCCGGGTCGCCGTCGTCAGGGCCGAACGCGCCGCCGACGACCATCACGAGCCGGTCGTGGTGGACCCCGGCGAGCACCTCGAGGCCGGCCCCCCGCGCCAGCCGGTGCACCTCGTCGACGGCGACCTCGGGCGAGGTCGGCGGCGCGGCGCCGACGACGACGGTGACCGACGGCGGGTTGCGCCAGCCGACCGCGGCGGCCCGCGACGGCAGGCCGCGGTCGACCTCGCCGCGTACGACATGGTCGACGACCAGCGCCTCCAGCCGGGCGTCCCACGCACCGCGCTCCTCGGCGGCCCGCGCGTACACGACCGCGCCGGCGAACGCGATGTCCCGGGAGTAGCGCAGCACGTCGGCGAGCAGCCGCTGCTCGTGCTCCGGGCCGGCCAGCGTCGGTACCTCGGCCTCGATCGCCTCGACGGCGACCCGGACGAGGTCGACCAGCCGGCGGAAGGTCACCGCCCGGACCAGCTCGCGGGGCGCGACCCGGAAGACGTCGCCGGACAGCTCCCGGGCGTGCTCGGGGCGGCGGCACCACTCGACGAACGACGAGATCCCGGCCTGCACCACGAGCTGGATGTCGGCGCGGTGCCGGGCGGACATCGCCGGGTACCAGGGGAGCACCTCGGTCATCCGGGTGACCGCCCGCGCGGCGAGCCGCCCGCTGGCCAGCTCGACCCGGCGGATCACCTCGTCGGTGGAGCCGCGGGGCGGAAGCGCGTGGCCGGTCGGTGCGCCGCCGGGGGCGTCGTCCCGCGCGGTCCGGGCCGGCGGTACGACGTGGCCGGGCCCCGACGTCGAGGAGACAGGGGTGGAGGAGGAGAAGGAGGCCGCGGTGGCCGGTGAGAGGGACGGGGGCAGCGGAGCGCCCTCAGCCGACGATCCCGGACCGGCCGGGGGCTCGTGCGCGGATGCCTCGCCGGACCGGTCTGTTGCCACGGCGTGGAGCATGTCACGTCGTCAGAGCTGGTCCCGGTAGGTGGCGGCCCAGTCATGCACCCGGGCCACGTAGGCGCGGGTCTCGTCGAAGTCCGGGATGCCCCCCGCGGCGCGGACGGCGTCCGGCCCCGCGTTGTAGGCCGCGAGCACCAGGGAGGTGCGGTCCCCGGGCAGATCGGCCACGGCCTCGGCCAGGTGTGCCTCGTAGTTGGCCGCCGAGACGATCGCGTCGCGGGGCTCGAGGGGGTCGGCGCGGCCGTCGCCGCTGCCGTCGATGCCGAACTCCGCCCAGGTGGTCGGGAGGAACTGCATCATGCCGCGGGCGCCGGCGTGCGAGACGGCCGCGGGATCGAAGCTGCTCTCCACCCTGGCCTGCGCGGCGAGCTGCGCCGCGCTGAGGACCCCGTAGGTGGCCGCCGCGGCCTGGAACACAGGGATCAGGTCGGCGGGCACGTCGGCGAAGGGCCGTTCGAAGATGTGGCTGCATCCGGACAGCAGCGCGATCACGATGACCACGGCCAGGACCGCGGTGACGGGCGCGCGCCGGATCATGCCTCCTATTGTCCGTTCCGTACGGGTGATGTGTCCGAGTGGTCGTGGTCTTCGCCTCGGCCGTTCCAGCCGTCGCCCTGCCTCACCCGGCAACCCGCCTCACTCGGCAGCCCTTCTCACCCGACCGCCCGCCCCGTCCAACGGCCCCGCACCAGAAGGCCCCCTCACCCGACAAGCCGTGACCGCAGCGAGCGCAGGTCCTCCTCGGGGACGCCCGCCCCGCGTGCCCAGGCGGCCGGACCACCCCAGATCTCGGCGACACCGCCGAGAAAACCGCGCATGACCTCCGGCCGGCAGCTCATCTTGTCGATGGTCAGCGGATCCTCGGGCCGGTTGTAGGACGGGCGGCGGGCGAGTCGGGCGTCGACCCGGGCGATGCGCTCGTTGGTCAGGGTGTAGTCCTTGACGATCGCCTCGTCGTCGACGCCGACGATCCCGAGCAGGAGCGCCGACAGCACGCCGGTGCGGTCCTTGCCGGCGGCACAGTGGAACAGTGCCGGCCCCGTCACCGGCTGGGCGAGCAGGCGGATGGATTCGGCCACGGCGTCCCCGGCCAGGCGGAGGTAGTCCAGGTAGTGCTCGACCCGGTCGACCGAGTCGAGGTCCTTCACGATCGCGGGGAACCGGGGATCGTCCGGCATGATCCATTCGCCGGGCAGGAACGAGTGGTTGTGGTAGGCCACGTCCTCGTACTCCAGCGGGCCGCGGCCCTCCCGCGCGGCCTCCACCCGGGCCCGCAGGTCGAGCACCGTCCGCAGGCCGAACACCTCGCGCAGCCGGGCCACGTCGGCGGTGGTCAGCTCCTGCAGGGTGTCGCTGCGCAGGAAGACGCCCGACCGGGTCAGGTGCCCGTCGGACGTCGGCATCCCGCCGAGGTCACGGGTGTTGTCAGTGCCTGCGAGGTCGAACCAGCGGTGCACCTTCCGATCATAGGTCGGCTCGGGGTGCCCCGGGCTGGGGTTCGGGCGTCCTCGGTTCCACTATCGGTGGCCGGGCGGCGTCCGCACCGGCGTCGGACGGGTCGATCGGGCGGGCCGGCACCCCGGCCACGACGAGTCCGGGGCGCACGTCGCCGGTGACGACCGCCCCGGCGCCGACCACCGCCCCGGCGCCGATCCGCCGGCTCCGCACGACGCTGGCCTGCATCCCCACCCAGGCGCCGGGGCCGACCTCGACGGCGCCGCCGATCCGGGCGCCGGGGGCGAGCGTCGCGTAGTCGCCGAGGCGGCAGTCGTGCGCGATACCGGCGCCGATGTTCACCAGGACGTGCCGGCCCGTCTCGATGTTGGTGGTGAGGCTCGCGAGCGCGCAGACCACGGTGCCCGGCCCGAGCTTCACGTCGCCGCCCAGGTGGGCGCGGGGATGGACGATCGTGGCCGGGCGCCGTCCGCACGCGCTGGCGTACCGGTCGATGCGGGCCCGTGAGGCCGCCGCGCCGACGCCGATCAGGTAGTCGGCCTCGAGGCTGGCCAGCAGGTCGAGCCCGCCCAGCACGGTGCTCCCGCGCCGGGCGAGCGGGTCGGGATCGACCTCGCCGTCGTCGAGGAATCCGAGGAACCGGTAGATGTCCCGGTCGCTGGCGGCGTTGACCGCCTCGACGAGGTCGAGGAGCTCGCGGCCGTGGCCGCCGGCTCCCACGATGACGAGCTGGCGTCCGAGGTCTGGCACGGGGCCGACCGTAGAGCGATGACGGCACCCGTTCAATTGGACACTCTGAGTAGTCAATCTCGTTGGGTGGTGTCGCCCGCCTGGAGGGTGCGCCGCCCCGGGATGTGCGGTATCGCCGCCCGTTTCCCTCAAACCGATTACCATGGGTATTCGATCTGTTGCTTACCGTCGCATAATGTGTTCATGGGGAGTGATTCGGACGATGAGGGTCGTGGTGACCGGGGGCGCCGGGTTCATCGGTGCCCACCTGACCCGTGCGTTGCTGGCCCGTGGCTGCGAGGTGATCGTCGTCGACGACCTCAGCACCGGAGCCCGGTCGAACCTCCTCGGTCTGCCGGTGCGCCTCGTGCTCGGCAGTGTCACCGACCGTGAGCTGGTTGAGGAGGCCTGCACCGGGGCGGACAGCGTCGTCCACCTGGCGGCGCGGCCCTCCGTCGAGCGATCGCTGCTCGACCCGTTGGCCACCCACCACGTCAACGCGACCGGCACGTTGACCGTGCTCGACGTGGCGCAGCGCGGTGAGACCCACGTCGTGGTCGTCTCGTCGTCACTGGTGTACGGCAGCTCCGGTGGCCGTGCCCAGGCCGAGGACGACCCGCCGTACCCGACCAGCCCGTACGCGGCCAGCACTCTCGCCGCTGAGGGTTACGCGCTGGCGTACCACGCCAGTTTCGGGCTTCCGGTGCTCGTCGCGCGGCTGTTCAACGTCTACGGCCCGTACCAGCCCGCCCGGCAGGCCCACGCCGCCGTCGTGCCGACGTTCATCGACGCCGCGCTGTGTGGACGTCCGCTGCAGGTGCACGGCGACGGCCGGCAGACCAGGGACTTCACCTACGTCGAATCGGTCGCCGGGCTCCTCGCGGACGCGGCCTGCCGCCGGTTGGCGCACCCCGGGCCAGTGAACCTGGCGTTCGGTACGAGCATCGATCTGCTCGCACTCGTCGCCCACCTGGAGGACATCCTCGGCCGCCGGCTCGACGTCGCGCACGCCGCGCCACGCGCCGGGGACATCCGCGGCTCGCGGGCCCACCCGGACGCGATGCGCGCGCTGTTCGGCTCCGTCGAGCGCCCGGACCTGCGGGCGACGCTCGAGGAGACCGTCCACTGGTACCGGGAACGCCTGGGTGAGGCTCCCGGCGCCACACCCAGGCCCGCGGACACCCGACCCTGATCACCACCACGCCGGGCCCGCGGATCGGGGGTCACCCGATCCCCGCCCCGGGCGGGGCGGGCGGGCCGCCAGGTGGGGCCCCGTGCGCGTGCGGGT
>NZ_JALKFY010000796.1:32908-43356 GCF_023242985.1 Frankia sp. Mgl5
GCCCCGGCCCGCGCGGGCGCGGTGGGCGCGGTGGGCGGGGCGGCCGGCCGGGCGGGCCCTTCGGGCCGGGGGGGGTGGGGGGGGGGGGGGGGGCGGGGGGGCCCGGGGTGCCGCCCGGGCCCGGGGTGGGGGGGGCCACCCGATCCGCGCCTCGGTCGGGCCGGGCTGGCTCGGTAGGCTCGGCGTGGGCTGGTCGGCGGCCAGCCGGGCCAGCACGGCCCGGGTCAGATCCGGTGCCGCGTACGGGTTGATGGCGCGGACCGCCGCCGGGTCCAGCGGCGGCACCGGCACCTGCGAGATCAGCGGATGCCGTGGCCGGCAGTCCTGCTCGCCCGCGCCGAGCAGCTCCTCGTGCAGCTTCTCGCCCGCGCCGAGCCCGGTGTAGACGATGTCGACCGGCGCGGGCGCGCGGGCCGCGATGCGGCGGGCGACGTCCGCGATGCGGACGGGTTCCCCCATGTCGAGCACGAGCGCCTCGCCGGCCGAGCCGAGCGCCCCGGCCTGCAGGACCAGCTGGACGGCCTCCTGGATGGTCATGAAGTAGCGGGTGACCTCCGGGTCGGTGACCGTCAGCGGCCCGCCTGCGGCGAGCTGGCTGGTGAAGACGGTCAGCACCGAGCCGTTGCTGCCGAGCACGTTGCCGAAGCGGACGCTGACCAGCACGCCCGGCGCCCGGGCCGCGACGTGGGCGGTGAGGCGCTCGGTGATCCGCTTGGAGTGGCCCAGCACGCTGGTCGGGTTGGCGGCCTTGTCGGTCGAGATGTTGACGAGTCGCCGCACCCCGCAGGCGGCCGCGGCCTCGAGTACGGACAGCGTCCCCCACAGGTTCGTCTTCACCGACTCGCCCGGGAAGCGCTCCAGCAGCGGGAGGTGCTTGAGCGCCGCGGCGTGGAAGACCACCTCGGGCCGGCGCGCGGCGAACAGCGCGGCCATCAGCTCGGTGTCGCGGATGTCACCGAGGACGATGGTGTCGTCGTCAAGCATTGCCCGCCCGCACAGGGAGAGCTGGACGGCTCTCAGCGCCGACTCGTCCCGGTCGAGCATGATCAGTTCGGCCGGTCCGAAGGTGTGGATCTGCCGGCACAGTTCGGAACCGATCGACCCGCCGGCGCCGGTCACGAGGACCCGGCGGCCGGTGAGGTACTGCTCCGCCACCGTCATGTCGGTCTGGACCTGCCGGCGGCCGAGCAGGTCGGTCAGGTCGAGATCGCGGATGTCCGCGACGCCGACGGTGCCGTCCACCAGGTCGACGACGCGGGGGAGCACCTTGACTGCCAGCCCTGCCGGCTCGGCGAGCGCGTTGATCTCCCGTAGCAGCGCTGCGTCCGCGCTCGGGATCGCGACGAGCAGGGTGCGCGCGCCGGTGGCGGCGGCGACGCCGGCGATCGCGTCCCGGCCGCCGCGGACCCGCACCCCGGACAGCTGCAGGTTCCAGGTCCGAGGGTCGTCGTCGAGCAGCGCGACCGGGTAGTACGGGCTGCTCCGCGTGCGCAGCATCGCGGTCAGCACCATCTGCCCGCCGTCGCCCGCGCCGAAGACGATCAGGGGCTCGGCCGCGTCCGGGGCCGGCCGACGCAGCCGCTCCTCCGTCAGCCTCCACAGGTAACGGACGCCGAACATCAGCACCAGGGTCACCGCCCCTCCGAGTGGCGGCACGCTGAGCGGAATCGGCCGGGGCGCGCCGAACACCAGCACCACGACGAGCACCCCGAGGACGGTGAGGGTCACCGCGACCAGGATGCCCAGCACCTCCTCGAACCCGCCGAACCGGTACCGGCCCAGGTAGAGGTGCAGCGCCGTGCCCAGGAAGTGGAGCAGGCAGGCGGCCAGGAAGACTATGACCCAGAAGCTCGGGTCGGCCAGCGCGGCCGGGTCGAGATCGAGCCGGCCGACCTGGGCGGCGGTAAACCCGAGTACGAGCGCACAGACGTCCAGGACGATCTGGAGCCCGACCCGCTGACGGAGATTTAGGCGCGACACGCGCCGTGCGACCGCTGTCGTCCACAGACCGTGACGCGATCCGTCTACTCTACGTCTCCACATGAGGTCATAGAGTAATTGCCACTGTGCGTAAATGGACGACTACCAGTACGGTACGTTGCGTCTGTTGAGTGTCACGGTGAGTGTTCGGGAGAGGTCCCGGGAGGGTGGTCGGCGAGTGGAACTGCGCGACTACGTGCGCGTCCTGCGTCGAAGCTGGTTGCTTGTGCTGACCTGCGTCCTGCTGGGAGGTCTGCTCGCGGCGACGGCGAACTGGCGGGCGGCCAGGATCTACGCGGCCACGGTGACCATGGTCGTGTCGTCCTCGGACGACAGCGAGGGCGCGGCTACCGCCTACCAGGGCGGCCTGCTGTCCCAACAGCGGGTCAAGTCCTACGCCAACCTCGTCGCCAGCGAGCGGGTGGCCGCGGCGGTCATCGAGCGGCTGAAGCTGGACGACAGCCCGTCCGATCTGCGTGGGCACATCCAGGCGCAGACCGTCCCGGACACCGTCCTGCTGCGCGCCGTCGTGCGCGACGCCGATCCGGCCCGCGCGCGGTCGATCGCGGACGCGGTCGGAGAGACGTTCTCCGAAGCCGTCGCCCGGATCGAGCGGCCGGCCGCGGACGAGCCGCCGTCGGTGCGGGTCAGCGTGTGGGAGCACGCCAAGCTTCCCACCACTCCGGTCTCCCCGCAGCCCGTGCGCAACATCGCGCTCGGCGTGCTGCTGGGCCTGCTGATCAGCATCGGCGCCGCGTTCCTCCGGCACCGCCTCGACACCAGCGTCACCGGAGAGGCGGACGCCAACAGCGTCACCGGGCTGCCGAACCTGGCAATGATCAACTATGACTCGAGCTCCGGGCGGCGGCCGCTGATAATCCACGCGGACCCGCACTCGCCGCGCGCCGAGTCCTTCCGCCAGCTCCGCACCAACCTGCAGTTCGTGGACGTCGACACCGCCCCCCGGTCGATCCTCGTCAGCAGCTCGGTGCCGGGGGAGGGCAAGACCACCACGGTCTGCAATATTGCAATCACCCTGGCGCAGGGTGGCGCCCGGGTTTGCCTGGTCGAGGGCGATCTGCGGCGGCCTTCCTTCGGTGAGTACCTGGGCATCGAGTCCGCGGCCGGGCTGACCTCGGTGCTGATCGGCGCGGCCGACCTCGACGACGTGCTCCAGCCCTGGGGCGAGGGCCGGGTCGGCGACGGCCGGGTCGAGGTGCTGCCGAGCGGCCCGATCCCGCCGAACCCGAGCGAGCTGCTCGGGTCCCGCAACATGTCCGACCTGATCGAGGTGCTCCACTCCCGCTTCGACATCGTCCTGATCGACGCGCCGCCGCTGCTGCCCGTGACCGACGCCGCCGTGCTGGCGACCCGGGTGGACGGCGCCCTGCTGGTCGCCCGGGTGGGCCGGACACGGCGCGAGCAGCTGCGCCGGGCCGCGGAGGCCCTGCGGGCGGTCGACGCGCGGATAATCGGAACGGTTCTCAACATGGTGCCAGCCAAGGGGTACTACTACGGGCGGTACGAGAGCTACGCGCCGCGCGCCCGGCACGCGCGCGCACCCGGGCTGAACTGGGCTCGCACTCCAGCCGCCCCCGACCGCGGCCTGCGCCCGGCCGGCGGCCGATCCGCGGCGACCGCCAGGCCGGCCTCCGCCGCTGTCTCCGCCTCTTCCCCCGTGACGTCGTCTCCCGGCCGGCCGGCCTGGCAGCGTTCGGTGTCCCGCCCGGGGAACGCCTCGCCCACCGGGTCCGCGGCCCAGGGCGCCTCCGCGTCGGCGGCACCCGTGAAGCCCGCCACGGGCGCCCGCAAGGCCGCGGCCGAGGTCGGCCGGACGGGCTCGCGGGCCGGGGCCCGGCTGGGATCGAGCTCGGCCGCCCGGAGCGCGGCGCGGGCGGCTGCCGCGCCGCCTGCCAGCCGCGCGGCCGCCCCACACGGGTCGGAGAGCACGCCCGTCACCGGCCCGGACCCGGCCGGGCCGGTGCCCGCGGGCACCGTGTCCGCGGGTGGTGGGCCGGGAGTATCCGCCCCGGGATCGGCGGCGGCGCCGGCGGCGAAGCGATCGGCCACCGCACGGCAGGGCACGCGGCAGCAGCAGGGCGCCACGGCGCCCGACTCTGGCTCGCCGGGGCCTTCGGGCTCGGCGCAGCAGGCATCTGATCAGGCCACCGAGGCCGGTGCGAACCCGCCGGTCGTCGAGATCGCCGCGCAGCGCGAACCGGGGGACCACACCGCGCCGCTCGCCTATGGCGCGGGCACGTCCGACCGCGGTTCCGACGGTTCGACAGGTCGGTGACGCAGCGGCCGACGGGGGAAGCGGAACGACCGGCCGGCCAGGGGGAACAGCCGGCTGGGGTGCCGGAGCAGCCGGCCGGGGGGAATGAGCTGCCGGCCGGGGGAAAGGTGCGGCCGGGCGACGGCGGCACCAGCCCGTCGCCGCGGCGGGAGTGGCGACCGGACCGGAGGATTGTGGCGGGCGGCGCGCTGCTGCTGGTCGTCCTGCTGATGGCCGGCACCTGGATCGTCGTGCGCGGCCTGCTCGCGCGGTCGCACCTGGAGGCCGCCCGGGCACAGATCTCCCGGCTGCAGGCCGCCGTCACGAGCGGGGAGGTTCCCGCGGGGGCCGAGCTGCGCCGGGCCGTCGACGAGATCACCGCGCAGACCGAGTCGGCCCGCGCGCTCACCGCCGACCCGCTGTGGTCGCTGGCCGGGCGTGTGCCGCTGGCGGGCTGCCCGTTGCGCTCCAGCGCGGCCCTCGCCGCCGCGCTCCACGATGTGGCCGCCGGCGCGCTGCCGCCGGTCGCCGAGCTGGGGGACCGGCTGGCCCCGTCCAGCCTGCGGTCGGGGATGGCGGTGAACGTCGGGGCGCTTGCCGCGGCGCGAGCGCCCGCCGCGCGGGCCCGGGCGGCCGTCGAATCGTTCGAGGCAGCGGCCCGGCGGGTCTCCGGCTGCGGGTGGCTCGGCGGCGCGGCCGGCCTCGACGAGGCCCGGGAGGAGGCGGTCGCCACCGGCTCCCGGCTGCACGGCGCGCTCGACACGTTGGTCCTCGCCACCCGGCTGGGCCCGGGGATCCTCGGTGCGGACGGTCCCCGCCGCTACCTGCTCGTGGTGCAGAACCCGGCCGAGTCGCGGGCGAACGGCGGCATCATCGGCGGGTTCGGCGTGCTGACGGCCACCGGCGGCAGACTGGAGCTCGACGACATCTCCGGCAACGGCGCGCTGCCCGGCGGGTCGACCCAGTCTCGGCCGGTAACCGCGCTGTCACCCGAGTTCGCGGCACGCTACGGGGCCTTCTGGCCGGCCAGGGTGTGGGCGAACGTCAACCTCACCCCGGACTACCCGAGCGCGGGGCGGCTCTACTCCCAGCTGTACCGCGCCGGCACCGGGACGGCGGTCGACGGGACGATCAGCATTGACCCCACCACGCTGTCCTACCTGCTGGCGGCCACCCGCCCGGCCGTCCTGCCCGACGGGCGGGTGATCACGGCTGGAGAAATCGTCGAGCTGGTCGAGTCCCGGGCCTACCAGGAGATCGACGACGTCGCGGCGCGGGACGACTTCTTCGCCGCGGTCGGCGAGGCGGTCTACGAGGCGGTCGTGTCGGACGCGGGTGCCGCGGGCGGTACGGAGAACCTTCTCCGGGCGATGGCTCGCGCGGCGCGCGAGGGCCGGCTCCTGGTGTCAAGCAACCACGCCGATGAACAGGAGTTGCTTTTGTCGACCGCGCTCGGTGGAGCGCTGCCGGAGACATCCGGCCCGTTCCTCGGGGTCGTCACGCAGAACGCCACGGCGAGCAAGCTCGACTACTGGCTGCGGCGCAGCACCACCTACCGCATGGAGCGCCAGCCCGACGGGACCGGACACGCGACGATCACTGTGCGGCTGACGAACGCCGCGCCGGTGGGTCTGAGTGACTACGTCCGCAACCGCGCGGACCTCGACGGCCCTGGGCGGCGGAACGAAGAAGCTCAGAACAACCTGTGGTTCTCCCTCTACACCGGGCGCGGGAGCTGGTTCGTCGACGCGCGCCTCGACGGCAGGCCGGTCGCGCTGACGTCGGGTGAGGAGCGCGGCCATCCCGTCCTGTCGACGTATCTGACGGTCGACCGGGGCCAGACGCGGACGCTGCAGGTGCGCGTCCTCGAACCGGTGGCTGGCCCGACACTCGCCGTTCGTGGCCAGCCTCTGCCGTTTCCCGAGCGGCTGGTGGTACAGGGGCTACCCGTCACCTCATCATGGTCGCAGAGAGTTGGAAAGTGAGCGCGGAGCGTTCTGGACGCTGAGAGTGACTCTCTGTAGTCTCCCCGTAGTCAATTATCCAACGGCTTGAACGGATCATGCTCAGGGAGAGTGTCTGAATGAAGTTCCGAACTCTCGGCGTCGCGCTGCTGGCGGGCGGCGGGCTGGCGCTCGCCGCGCTGCCGGCTTCACCAGCGGCGGCGATCGACGACGAAGGGCCTGGCGGCTGCTTCGGACCGACCGGGGAAGGTAGCGTCAGCAGCTCGGTCGTCCTGGTGGGCGAGCCGATCCATTTCAGCGGATGCGGCTTCGAGCCGTCGACATCGGTGAGAGTCGAGGTCAACGGAATCTACCGGGACGATGCCTCCGTCGACGACGACGGCTTGTTCGGCATCAACCTCACCTTCTCTACCGCGGGTGTCCAGACGATCACCGCAGTCGGTACCAGCCAGACTGGCCCCGGCACGCCATATCCGCCTGTTGGACCGGTGCTGCCGGCGCCGGTGGACCCGCCGCCCGATGATTTGGGGCTGTCGGACGTGCCTGGTGAGCCGGGACTGCTGGACGACTTCGGCGGGCCGGTCCTCCCGGATGCGCCGCCGGCCGCGACCGAGCCGGTGGCGCCGGATGTCGCCGCGGCTGACCCGGCGGTGCCGGGTGTACCCGGTGCGCCGGCAGCCGTGACCGAGCCGGTGGTCCCGGATGCCGCAGCGGCCGTGACCGAGCCGCCTGTGCCGACCGGTCTCAGCGTGCTGGACAAGGACAAGGACAAGGACTGGCCGGTGGGCGTGGCGGGCGAGCGCATCGTCACCGCCTCGGTGCTGGTCATCGGGATCGGTGAGCGCGGCATCACCGGTCTGCCCTTCGACCCGGCCCTGGTCGGGAGCTGGATCGGCGATTGGGTCCGTTGGGGCGTCGACGGCTTCGACAGGGACCATGACAAGAACCGCTCCTGCTTCGGTGACGGCTTCGACAAGGACCGCGGCAAGGTCGACGGTGTCAGGGATGACAAGATCGACGGTGTCAGGGACGACAGGTTCGGTGAGCACCGCGACGGCCTGGCCGCACCACTGGCCGACGGCTGGAACGACAAGGCTGTCCGGGACGACAAGGACGGCTGGAACGACAAGGACGGCTGGAACGACAAGGACGGCTGGAACGACAAGGACGGCTGGAACGACAAGGCTGTCCGGGACGACAAGGACGGCTGGAACGACAAGGACGGCAACGGTGACTGCATCATCGCCGGTGGTGTGGTCGGTGTCGGCGGTGTCGGCGGTGTCGGCGGTGTCGGCGGTGTCGGTGCGGGCGGTGCGGGCGGTGGGGCGCTGCCCTTCACCGGTGTCGAGACCGGTGCCATGGCCTCCATCGCCGTCGCGCTGCTCGGCGGCGGTGTGCTGCTGCGGGTAGCCGCTCGCCGTCGCCGCCTCACCGGCCGGATGCAGGGCTGACCCGTCCAGGCTGAGGAAGTGTGGTCCGGCACCGTGGGGGAAGAGGTGATCCGGCACCACCTGTGAACGGCTCGGGCCGCTCGCGTGAATCTCGCGGGCGGCCCGTCGCCGTTCCGTCGCGAACCGAGCCCCGCCGATGGCCGCTACCGGTGTCGCCGGGCCGAAGCGGCGGGGCGGGCCCAGCTGGTTGGACGGGGATAGGGGGTCGGGCGGCGCAGCGGGTCGAACGGGGCCAGCTCGGGCGGTGTCCGCCCGTCGACCAGCGCCTCAGCCACCAGCCGCCCGGTGATCGGGCCCAGGGTGATGCCCCACATCCCGTGGCCGCCAGCCACGTGCACCCGCGGTGAGGACGTCGGCCCGACGAGCGGTAGCCCGTCCGGCGTGCACGGGCGCGGGCCCACCCACTCCAGTGTCCGCGAGCGCAGGTCGACCCCGCGCAGCAGCTCGCCCGCGGCCGCGGCGATCGCGTCGACGCGGCGCGGGTCCGGCGCGGCGTCGGGACGGCGGAACTCCATCATCCCGGCGATCCGCAGGCCGTCCCCGATCGGGGTGCAGGCCACCCGGGAGGCCGGGAAGTAGATCGGCCCGGTGGGCGGCTTCTCCACCGCGGCGGTGAACGAGTAGCCGCGGCCGGCCTGCACCGTCGACCGCACCCCGTAACGGGCCGCCAGCCGGGGCAGCCAGGCGCCGGTCGCCAGCACCACCGCATCGAAGTGCACAGGTGGCTCGGTGTGGTCGGCCAGCGCGAGCACCACCCGGGAGCCCAGGTCGATGACCTTGTCGACGCCGACTCCCTCCCGGATGATCCCGCCGCGCTCGCGCACCGCGTCCGCCAGCGCGGCGACGAACCGGCCCGGGTCGCAGTAGCGCTGCCCGTGTACCTGGACGACGTGGGTGATCTGGTCGGAGAGCAGGGGAGCGAGGTCCCGCGCGGTCAGTGGATCAAGCGCGACCGCGTCCACCGGCTGGCCGCAGGCCCGGACGTCGTCGAGCTCGGCGAGCAGCGCGTCGGCGCCGCGCTGGTCGCGGTAGCAGGCCAGGAACGGGGCGGCGGCCCGGGTCGGCGCGGCCACCCCGCCGTCCGCGAGGTCGTCGAAGGTGTCCAGGCTGCGCCGGGTCAGCGGGGACAGCGCCCGCATCGCCGCCCGCCACCGGTCGTGCGTACTGTGCGCGACAAAGCCGGCGAGGAAGCGGCCGAGCGCCGGGTCGGCCGCCGGCGGCAGGTAGACGGGGCTGTCCGGCCGGAGCAGCATCCGCAGGCCATAGCGCAGCACGGCCGGTTCCGGCAGGGGCGTGGCCAGCCCCGGGGTGAGCCAGCCCGCGCTGCCCCAGGACGCGCCGGCCCCGCCCCAGACCGGACCGGGCGTCACCCGGTCGCGTTCGAGGACGGTGACGCCGACCCCGCGTTCCTGGAGGAACCAGGCCACACAGAGCCCGACCATGCCGCCGCCGACGACGGCCACGTGGTCGGGGCGTGGCCCTGCGGAGCGTGCCCTGGGGGCGGAGGAGATGACATGCGCGGGACGAGGGTCCACGACCGAAGATGTTCCCGCCCGTGGGCCGTTCAGCCCTCCGGCCGCCGAAACAGCCACCAACCGGGCACCTGCGGGCCACCCCGCCAGGTGGCGGGGCGGCCGGCGTCGAGTGGCGCAGGCGGGCGGGTGTCGGGCGGGCGGCGCGGTGTGGGCGGGACGGCGGCTACCGTCGGGTGACGGCCCGCAGGTACTCGCGGTTCAGGTTCCCGATGCTCGTCAGCGGGATGCCCTTCGGGCAGGCCACGGTGCACTCACCGGTGTTGGTGCAGCCGCCGAAGCCCTCGGCGTCCATGGCCTCGACCATGTTGCGGACCCGGGTCTCGCGCTCCGGGGCGCCCTGGGGCAGCAGGTTGAGATGGGTGACCTTGGCCGAGGTGAACAGCATCGACGACCCGTTCGGGCACGCCGCCACGCAGGCACCGCAGCCGATGCAGGTCGCGTTGTCGAACGCGGCGTCGGCGACGGGCTTGGGCACCGGCGTCGAGTGCGCCTCGGGCGCGCTGCCGGTGACCACCGAGATGTAGCCGCCGGCGCCGATGATGCGGTCGAAGCTGGAGCGGTCGACGACCAGGTCCCGCACGACCGGGAAGGCGCCGGCCCGCCACGGCTCGACGTCGATGACGTCGCCGTCGTTGAACGAGCGCATGTGGAGCTGGCAGGTCGTGGTGCGGTCACGCGGGCCGTGCGCCTGGCCGTTGATGACCACTCCGCACGCGCCGCAGATGCCCTCGCGGCAGTCGTGGTCGAAGGCCACCGGCTCGTCGCCCTCGAGGATGAGCCGCTCGTTGAGCACGTCGAGCATCTCGAGGAAGGACATGTCCGGGCTGACGTCGGGCAGGTCGTAGGTGACCATGGCACCGCGGTCCTCCGGGCCGCGCTGCCGCCAGATCCGAAGGGTGAGGTTCACGGTCGGGGCTCCTTCGAGTGCTGTGGGCTCGTCGCGCGGCGCGCGGACGTCCATGATCGCGCCGCCTGTGGCGCGGGGAAGACTGATGGCGGGAAGCGGGGGAGGGGCGCGTCCGGAGCGGCCGGCGGCCACTGGCTGCTCCGGACGGGACGTGCCCGCGGCCGCCCGGGCTCACCCGGTGGGACGTGTGCTGGCCGCCCCTGACAGCCCCGTCGCCGGCCGCCACCGTACCGCCCCACACCGGGGCGACGGGTGGCGGCCGACCAGGAGGATCACGAGTAGTTGCGCTGGGCCAGGTGGACGTAGTCGAACTGCAGCGGCTCCCGGTGCAGCACC
>NZ_JALKFY010000230.1:0-253 GCF_023242985.1 Frankia sp. Mgl5
TGGTACCTGAGAGTTGCCTTGCGAAAGGGTAAAAAAACCGCAAGTTTCCCCTTGGGTGGCTCGCTCCCGAGCTCTCTCCAGAGATGCGTCCGGTAGAGGTACTTTTGCCTGAGAGATTCACCTTTTTTCAGGTTTGCTCCTTCGGCGCCGCACAGGATGTGCCAGTGTCGGCATTGCCCCAGGACGGGGCGTTTTTGCCGACCGCCGCACACGGCGGTCTCTCCCTGCTACCATCATTCGCGTATCATACATA
>NZ_JALKFY010000231.1:0-253 GCF_023242985.1 Frankia sp. Mgl5
TCCTACATGTGTTAACGGATAGCTGGACCACAGATTTACTGCCACCAATACGGCAATTCCGATGGGAATGCCTCCTGCTGCCAACAGGAGGCTTTTTTTACTGATGCGCCAATCCTGCAAGCGTGACAGCGTGACAGTGAAACCTGCGGCTCCTGCGAGGAATCCACCGGCATCCGTACCGAGCGAGGGGGCGGCCATGTAATAGAGTACTGCCGAAAAGAGCGCCGTGCTCAGCCAAAACGGTAGCGAGAGC
>NZ_JALKFY010000232.1:0-253 GCF_023242985.1 Frankia sp. Mgl5
GTTATATCGTGTATACAGACCACAAACCTTTAGCGATATTGTCGGGCAAGCACATGTAACCACGACATTGCGCAATGCGCTCCGCGAGGGTCGGCTTTCTCATGCCTATTTGTTCAATGGCCCGCGCGGAACAGGGAAGACCAGTGCTGCCAAAGTGATGGCCAAAGCGGTGAACTGTGAGCATCCGCAAGACGGGGAACCATGCAACGAATGTGATTCCTGCAAGGCGATTACGTCCGGGTCAGTAACGGAT
>NZ_JALKFY010000233.1:0-253 GCF_023242985.1 Frankia sp. Mgl5
GATCATGGACGGTAAAGCCACTCCTGCGCAAATTGGCGCGTTTCTCGCTTCCTTGCGTCTAAAGGGAGAGCAAACGGAGGAAATCATCGGATTCGCCCAAGCAATGCGGGAACGGGCAACCCGTGTTCCAATCAATGCAGACGGTGTGATTGATACGTGCGGAACGGGCGGAGACGGCAGCAACACCTTTAATATCTCTACGGCCGCTGCAATTGTTGCGGCGAGCGGCGGTGTTCGCATCGCGAAACACGGG
>NZ_JALKFY010000234.1:0-253 GCF_023242985.1 Frankia sp. Mgl5
TTTCCACTGTCCAATCCTCGCATGCTTCCGGCAGTTTGCGGAACATGCCCTCACCGGAGCAGGGGGCGTCCACCAGGATTCGGGCAAAGTAGTGAGGAAAGCGCTCAGCTAACCGCTCCGGCGTCTCATTGGTGACGATTGCGTTGGTGATGCCCAGCCGTTCGATATTTTCCGAGAGCGCCGTGACCCGAGCCGGATGGATTTCATTGGCGATCAAGCGCCAATCCTCGCATGCTTCCGGCAGTTTGCGGAA
>NZ_JALKFY010000235.1:0-252 GCF_023242985.1 Frankia sp. Mgl5
TCCATATACAAAAGGGCTGCTGGCTTCAATGCCGAGGCTGGACGATGACCGCAGTTTGCCGCTTCGTCCCATTCCGGGAACACCGCCCGATCTTTTTTCGCCGCCTGTCGGCTGCGCCTTCGCCGCCCGCTGCGACTACGCCTTGGAGGTATGCAGAAAACACCAACCGGAGTACAGTTCCATCCAGAGTCAGCACGATGTTGCCTGCTGGTTGCAGGATCCGCGTGCCAAGAACGTGTTTCCGATGCAAAC
>NZ_JALKFY010000236.1:0-252 GCF_023242985.1 Frankia sp. Mgl5
CTCTACCTGCTGCAAGGATTTACGGATATAGCCATCATACTTTATCTGGATCTCCACCTGTTCAGCCACATCTTCCGGCACGGCTTCCTCCACAGGTACCATCGCCGCGATGTGCTCATAGGTCAGTTCCGGGCGACGAAGCAATTGGGCTAACTCAATCACTTCCGTTAACTCAGGAGAGCCAGCCTCCCGAAGCGCAGCCTGCACCTGCGCATTGTCAGGACGAACCCTGGTATTCAGGATGCGTTCCTT
>NZ_JALKFY010000237.1:0-252 GCF_023242985.1 Frankia sp. Mgl5
GGAGTGTTCGTACCTAGTGCAAACTAGGGCAGCGAGGCATTTGCGTCGCTGACGGCGTGGAAAGGGTTCTCCCTGAGGCCCGAGTACGCTGAAAGTGCCACAGAAACGTAGCTTCTCTGGCGACAGAGAAGATGGAACGCGGTAAACCCTGCGAGCGAGAAACCCAAATTTGGTAGGGGAACCGTCCGGAAGGAATTGAACGGAAGGACGGATGGCAATTGCCATAGATAGATGACTGCCGCTCTTGGTGCG
>NZ_JALKFY010000238.1:0-252 GCF_023242985.1 Frankia sp. Mgl5
CGATCGCATCCATTAAATGTTTTACATCCCACTGGCTCATCGTGGTCTGATTGGTCACAATCAAGCGGGCATGCGGCAGATCGAGCGCCTCAACCTCTTCAATCGTCTGCACGAGATGCACCTTGTCAGGAGCAATGCCAACCGCTCCCTCCGGCTCCGGGTGCCCTTTTTTGCCGATGTAAATCACATGATAGCCCTCGGCGATTTTCTCGCGGATCAAATCATGCGTTTTGGTCACGTCCGGACAAGTGG
>NZ_JALKFY010000239.1:0-252 GCF_023242985.1 Frankia sp. Mgl5
CCATAATCCAGCTTCTGCAGCCAGGCGGCAGCTTTCATCTCCGCAAACAGATCGAGTGTCGTAGCGCTGCCCGCCCCATCGGTACCCAATCCTACGGTAATGCCCTGATGAGCCATGTCCATGATCGGAGCGATGCCGCAGCCCAGCTTCAAATTGCTGACCGGATTGTGGGCGATACGTCCACGCATGCCTCGCAAAAAGCCAATATCTTTTCGCGTGAGATGAACGCTGTGGGCCTAGAGCACATGGTTT
>NZ_JALKFY010000797.1:0-41299 GCF_023242985.1 Frankia sp. Mgl5
CTCGAACAACTCCCCACAGTGCGGGCGGCGTTCGCCGACGGAACGATCTCCTACTCGAAGGTCCGGGCGATCACCCGAATCGCCGACCCCACCACCGAGCTGCTCTGGCTCGAGCACGCCCTGCACTGCACCGCGAGCCAGCTGGAACGCCTCGTCCGCACCCTCCGGCAGGCCACCGCCGACCCGGCCGACCGTGCCAGGACGCAGGCGGCCCGGCGGGTCTCCTGGCGCACGGACGACGACGGCCTGCTGCACCTGACCGCGGTCCTGCCTCCCGACGAAGGCACCCAACTCATCACGGCACTCGACGCCGCCCGCGCCAGCCTCGACACCACCACCGGCACCAGCCAGTCGCCTCCCGCCAGGGACATCGCCGCCGCCCCACGGGACCGCCGCCGCGACGCCGACGCACTGCTCGCACTCGCCGAAGGATTCCTGCAACAGCCCGCTCCCGGGCTGACCTCACCCGCCCACACGATCACCGTGCACATCGACGCGGCAACCCTGCTCGACACCACACAGCCACACCCCCCACAGCCCGGGCCCGGGTCCCGTGCGGAGATCTCACCCGGAATCGGCCTGTCCCCCACAGCCCTGCGCCGACTCGGCTGCGACGGGCTGATCCGCACCCTGCTCACCGACACCCACGGCAACCCACTGCGGCTCGGCCGACGCCGCCGACTACCGAACCGGCAGCTCCGCGACGCCGTCCACGCCCGAGACAAGGGCACCTGCCAGTACCCGGGCTGCGCCCACACCCGATGGCTGCACATCCACCACCTCATCCCATGGATCGAGGGCGGCGGCACCGACATCGAAAACCTGACCCTCGTCTGCGGCGAACACCACCGCACCCTGCACGACGAGAACATCAAGCTCCGCAGAACCACCACCGGGCGGATCACCGCCCTGCTCCCCGACGGCCGCACGCTCGACCCGGCGCCGCCCACCAATCCAGGGCCCCGACCCGCCGAGGTCCTCACCGAGGCCACCCGGCACGTGGCACCAGAAACGATCGCCACCCGGAACGGCGGCCCGTTCCACCTCGACGACTCGATCCGCGCACTCCTGCGAGATCACGCCGCGTGACCGCCACCCATCCGCCTACCTCATCGGCCCGGGGTGATGCCGAGGGTTCGGGCCACAACGGACAAAGTCGGGCAGGGATATACGTCGAGGCAGGCGGCGCACTTCCCGTCGACGTCGTGGTGCAGCTCGGTGAGCTCGCGGGCGCCGCTGGTCCAGGGGAGGGTGCGTGCCGGGCTCCACTGGGCGATGTGCTCGGCGACCGCGGGCGCGACCCCGGTCATGCCCGCGACCTGCCGGGCGTTCCAGATGGACGCCCCGGGAACATCGCGAGCGGTCTGTTCGAGCTGATCCAGGCGGGCGAGAACATGGGCGCGCAGATCCGTCACGACAACGATCCTGCCGGGGGCCGAAGTCCGGGACGCCGGACCTTCGGCCCGTCGGTGGGATCCGCCGGGGAGCTGTCAGCCGGGGCGGCTCGCGGCCTTCCGTACCGCGGGCGGTGACCATGCTCCGCACAGGACCGCGGGGTCGGGTTCGTAGAGCCGCATCGTGACACCCAGCGGGCCGAGCGGGGCCGGCAGCCAGTTCGATTCCCGAGCGGATCCGGGGGACGCATGCTGGATATGGAGATCGAGCGATCCGTCAGCGTTGTACGTCAGCGGATCCCTGTCTCCGAGGGCGAACCGGTTGAGCCGGTTGGCCACCTGGAAGCCGTGTTCGTCGTACATCGTGATCGACCAGAACGCGGAGACCGGAGGGAGCTCGTCGCGCTCGAAGCGGAGCACGTAGTCGACGGATCCGTCGAGCGGGTCGCCGTCCGCGTCAGTGAGCAGCAGTGGGTAGACGGCTTCCTCCGCGGGGTTGGCGCCGAGACCGATCATCGCGACGGCGGCCCGTTTCATGTAGTAGTTGCCGTAGACGCCGATCGAGTCCGTGTTGGTCTGCCATCCGTTGGACACGGTCGCCATTGTCGAAACTCGCGCGGTCATCGCTTCCTGAGCGGTCCGGGGCACCGCCGCGATGGCATCCCGAACGGCCCGGCCCTGGCGGTTCGGGTCGAAGGACTCGCCGGGAACCAGGCCGAGCACGCGCATTCTCCGGATCTGTGACCAGTCCGTGACATGTGGCGGGTGAAGCTTCATCAGCTCTGCCGCGCGCCTGAAGAACTCCTCGCCGGTCATGGCGTTGATGACGTCCAGGGGCGGCGTCGTCATGTCGATGTCCGGGTCGACAGCCCGGGCGGTCGCGGCGATCGGAGCGCGCCCCCAGTCCGCGAGGTGGGAGAGCTGGAATCCGTCCTGCACCTTGTGGACGGCGTCGTAGTCGGCCTCGCCGTTGGTCTGCGTCCGGCCGATGATCCAGACGTGCGGAGTCGGCGCGTCGATGCGTCCCACGCCCGCCGGCAGGCGCCCGCTCCACCCGGCCGGCACCAGCGCCCAGTCCGCCGCGGCCGTGCCGCTGGAGCGCTTTCCGGGGGTGGCGAAGACATCCGTCCACATGTCGAGAACGGGCAACATGTAGTAGCGATCATCCGTGTCGGGTGCGGAGACCACCACCGGTCCTTCGGTCAGATCCACCCAGGCCGAGGAGTAGAGGGTGTCGAAGTTCGGCCGGACGACCATCCTGAAATCGGCGTCGGGAAACTCCCGGACATGTGCGAACTGGTTCATCGGGGCCCGGCCCGGCGCCGCTCCGGGCTCGACATTGGTGGCTTGGAGTCGGGTCAGCTCCATGGTCACGAGCGGATAGGCGAAAATGTACGCTTCGACTGCGATGGCAGCCACCTGATCCCGCTGTCCGGTCATGAGTTCCTCCCCATTCCGGCTGGCCACCAGACGATGACGGAACGATTCCCCGACGATCTGGGTATCAAGTCTTCCGGCGACGCCTGATCTTCGACATGCCCCTGGTCGCACGCGGGGCATGATCGTCCGCTGTCGGTGGGCACCGGGGCACCGGGGCACCGGGGCACCGGTGCAGCGGGGCAGCGGGGCAGCGGGGCAGCGGGGCAGCGGGGCAGCGGTGGGCGGATGTTGCGGGATCGCCGCTATTGGTGACATGATGCTGTCGTAAATTTTGTCGATCGGAATTAGGGGGATTGATGTATCCTGAGCGTTACGTGACTGACCGGGTCACGTTCGGGGGGCCGCTCCGGACCAGGGTGAACGGTGCCATGTCCCGATGACCGGCTCGTCAGCGGAGGCGACGGCCATCCCGGTGATCGGATCGGACGCGGAGGCGGTCGCCGCGGCACGGCGCTACGCGGAGTCGATCGCCGACACGGTGATCGAACGGGACCGGTCGGCCGCCGTGCCGGTCGAGGCCCTGGCGGCGCTGGACGCCAGCGGTCTGCTCGGCATCACAGTGCCGGCCGAGCACGGTGGCGCGGAGGTGTCACCAAGAACCCTCGCCGAGGTCATCCGCACGATCGCCGCGGTTGATCCGGCCATCGCGCAGATTCCGCAGGGGCACTTCCTGTTCGTCGACGTGCTGACGGTCTGGGGGACGGCGCCACAGCGGCGGCGGCTGTTCGCGGAGATCCTCGCCGGTGCCCGGCTCGGCAGCGGGCTGGCCGAGCGCGGTGGGCGGCACGCACAGGACCTCGGCACCAGGCTTCGCCCGGACGGCACCGGGCTGCGGCTCGACGGGACCAAGTACTACAGCACCGGGTCGATCACCGCGCGGTGGATCGGCGTCAGCGCGCTCGACGAGGCTGACCGCCTGGTGCTGGCGTTCGTCGAACGCGACGCCCCCGGAGTGTCGGTGGACGACGACTGGGACGTCATGGGCCAGCGCGCCACGGTGAGCGGCACGACGACCCTGCGGGCCGTACCGGTCGACCCTTCGCTGGTCATCCCGTACCACCGAGCCTTCGAGGTTCCCCAGCAGTTGGGGGCCCGGGCCCAACTCGTGCACGCCGCGATCCAGGTCGGGATCGCCGGCGGCGCCCTGCGGGACGCCGGTGAGTTCGTCCGCACCCGGGCCCGGCCGTTCTTCGAGGCCGCGCGTGGAGGCTGGGTCGATTCGGCGGCGCAGGATCCGCACACGATTCTGCGCTACGGCCGGCTGGCCACCCGGGTGCGGGCCGCGGAGGAGCTGCTGCGTTGGGCCGCCGACCGGTTGCACGAGGTCGGGCGATCCCCGCGGGACGTGCGGCAGGCCGCGGAAGGCTCGCTCGCGGTGGCCCAGGCGAAGGCGTTCGGCAGTGAGGTAGCCGCCGAGGTGGCCAGCGATCTGTTCGCGCTGTCCGGCGCCAGCGCCACCGACGAGCGCCACGATCTGAGCCGGCACTGGCGCAACGCCCGCACCCACGCCAGCCACGACCCGGTGGACTGGAAGTACCACCACGTCGGGAACTTCCTCCTCAACGACGTGCTGCCCCCCAACCACGGCCAGCTCTGAAGTGGCGACGTCCGGCAATCCCGGCCGGTCCGGAGTGCTTCAGCCAGCGGAGTACAGATGGATTGGTAGCAAGTTGTGTCGAGGGACGTCCTCACCACGTATGAGGCGTTCCATCAGATCGACCGCGCTCTCGGCCAGCCGCGTCGGCTCCTGCACGACCGTGGCCCGTAGCAGGCTGCCAGCGTCGATGAGGGCCCGTGCCTCGCGAGTGCCGTCGACTCCGACAATGGTGGTGATATGGCCGTCCGGTCCCGCCCGGGTGATGGTCATCGCGTCGAGAGCACCGAGGGCCATCTCATCGCTGGTGCAGAAAACGACGTCGACCGGCCGGGATGAGTCCGCGAACTCGGCGAGACGCCGCTGGACGATGTCACGGGCACGGCGGCGGGCGAACTCCCCGGTGTTGTCGACGACAACGTCGACATGACGGTACCGTTCCCGCAGGTCCGCGACGAACCTGTCCTGCCGACCGGTCTGCGTCCGGGATCTTCAGGACGAGATCGTAACCCCTTCGGTCGAGCGACCGCTCGATGTTTCGTAGCAGTTCCGCGAGCCAGTGTTTCTGACTGAACGCCGAGACCACCAGAAAGATCGTGCGCCGCGGCCGGGTAGCCGCCAAGGCCCGGAGGGTCATGATTACACTCCCGACCAGCACGATCAGCGAGCCGAGAAACAGCGCCAGCGGCACCTGCAGGCGGAAGATTTCAGTGTTCGCCAGGCGCGTGACGCCGCTGGTCACGGCCACGAGCGCCAACCCGCCAAGGACGGACGTCACCACCGCGAACGTAATCGGATTCCGGTTCGGATTGAGCATCGCCTCGCCGTGTCCCCCATCCCGCCCTGTCCCGGTCGAGCTGAACTACTGCTCTGACTCCCCGGGGCACCGAAAATCGATGACCTCACTGGATTGGACGGGTCCGGTCACATATGCCAACAGGTGCGTGCCGGCACCGCCGGCTGCCGCGAGAACGGTCCCGTCCGGATGCCAGGCAATCCAGAGCAGCGGGCCTGTCACACGCAGGGCGCAGCGGCACCGGCCGTCCGCGACGTCCCAGATTCTGATCATGCCGTCGCTGCCGGCTGTCGCGAGAACAGTACCGTCCGGAGAGAAGGCGCAGCATTCCACCCAGTGGGTGTGACCGGCGAGTGTGTGGATCACGCGGCCGGTGGCGACCTCCCACAGCCTCGCTGTGTGGTCGTCGCTGGTGGTGGCGAGAAGGGATCCGTCCGGGGAGAAGACGCACCCCATCGGAGCGTCCGTGTGCCCGTTCAGGACGGCGCTTTCGGTGCCGTCCGCGGCGTTCCAGAGCCGTACCGTCCCGTCGCTGCTGGTCGTGGCGATCAGCATTCCGTCCGGGGAGAAGGCACAGCAGTAGACCACGTCCTTGTGACCGATGAACACGACGCGCGGGTCACCGTCCGCGACGTTCCAGACCCGTGCCGTCCAGTCCTGGCCGCTGGTCGCGAGCATGGTTCCATCGGGGGAGAAGGCGCAGGTCCGGACCCAGCCGGTGTGGCCGGTCAGACGCGCCTTCTCCCGCCCGCCGGGAAGTTCCCACAGCCGGGCCGTGCCGTCGTTTCCGGTGGTGGCGAGCAGCGCGCCGTCGGGGGAGAAGGCACACCCCCTGATTCCTTCGGCGTGGCTGTCGAAGGAGGCGACCTCCACCTGGTCGGCGAGCCGTCGCAGCTGGACGGCGCCGTCGATCGTGGCGGTGGCGAGCAGGGAGCCGTCAGGCGAGAACGCGCACGTGGTCGCTCGGCTGGTCTGGCCGGTCAGCACTGCCCGCACCGAGGCGTCCGCGACGTTCCAGATCCGGACCGTCTGGTCGTGGCTGGTGGTGGCGAGCATGGTTCCGTCGGGGGAGAAGGCGCAGCCCCGCACCGAGCCGCCGTGCCCGGTGAGGACCGCCCGTTCGGTCGCGGCCGTGAGGTTCCAAAGCCGGGCTGTTCCGTCATACCCGGTGGTGGCCAGCAACCGCCCGTCCGGAGAGAAGGCACATCCCCAGACCCGGCTGGTGTGGGCGGCCAGCACCGCGGACACTCCGCCGTCAGCGATGTTCCAGATCCTGGCGGTCTGATCGTCGCTGACGGTCGCGAGCACGGTGCCGTCCGGGGAGAACACGCAGTCGCGGACGGCACCCTGATGGCCGTCCAGCACCCGGGCCGGGGAGCCGTCGGCGACGTTCCACAGCCTGACCGACCGGTCGCTGCCGACGGTGGCCAGCAGCCGTCCGCCCGGGGAGAAGGCACAGCCCCACACGTCACCGTCGTGCCCCGCAAGGGCCCGGAGCTCATGGCCGCCTGCTACCTCCCACAGCCGCACCGCGCCGTCCTGGCCGGTCGTGGCGAGCACGGTGCCGTCCGGGGAGAAGGCGCAGCCGGTCACGGGACCCGGATGGGCCAGCACCGAGCGCGCGCTGCCGTCGGCGAGGTCCCACAGCCGTACCGAGTGATCGGCGCTGGCCGTCGCGAGCAGGGTGTCGTCAGGGGAGAACGTGCACGCCCAGACGGCGCCGGTGTGCCCGGTGAACACCGCGCGAGGGGACGCCTCGGTGATGTTCCACAGCTGCACCGTGCCGTCGTCGCTGGCGGTGGCGAGCCGCCCGCCGCCGGCCGAGAACGCGCAGCTGTAGATGCCGCCCGCGTGGCCGGCGGCGGGCGGGCCCGGCCGGGTCGGGTCGGGCCGCTCGGGTGGCGGCCACGCGGGTTCGAGCCGTGGTAGCGGCAGCGTGGCGCGATAGCGCTCCAGCGCGGTGCCCAGGTCGGGCAGCCCGTGGAGCCTGCTGGCCAGGATCGCGCCGAGGGCCGTGGGCGGGTCGATCGGCCCCAGCAGGTGGTCGGAAAGCCGCAGCTGCGCGGCCAGCGCTACAGAAAGCGGAGTGGCCGCGAGGTCGAGGTCCGCCACGACGCCGACGGCGGATCCCATCCGCCGAGTCCGGGCCTCGACCCATCGCAGATCGGTGACGAGGGTCACGAGATCGTCGTGACGGCCGGCTTCGGCCAGGTGACGGGGCAGGAACCGCCACAGGTAGCCGAGGTCTTCAGGGAGTCGCCACCATGGAGTGCGGCCGTCCTCGGCCGGGCCGGGCAGCAGGCCCGCGGCCGCGTCGACCAGGCGGGCATGCGCCCCGGCCTGGTCGTCGACGTGCTGGCGCAGGTAGGCGCGGATCACATCGTGCAGGACCAGTCGCGGGCCGGGCGGGTCCAGCCGGTAGTCGGCGACCAGGCCGAGCCCGGTCAGGTTCTCGCAGACGGTGTCGAGCCGGCGGCCTGGCCAGAGCAGCGCGAGAACGTTCAACGGGATGTCGACGTCCTCGGGAAAGATCGCGAGGCTGAGGTAGCACTCACGGTCAGACGGCGCGGTCAGGCCCAGGCTCGCCTCCACGGTCGCCGCGACGGCCCGGGCGCGTTCTGAAGGCCGCGCCGGATCGAGTGCGGCAGGGCCGTGGGCGGCCAGCAGACGCAGGATCTCCTCGGCGGCGAGGCCGGGCTGTTGCCCGCGAGCCACCTTGCGGCGCAGTACGCCGTTGACGAGGTTCAACAGCACCGGCCAGCGGCCCGCCACCGTGGCCAGCCGATCCACCGCCCCGGCGGGCAGGCCACCGACCCCGTCGATGACCAGATTTCTCGCCTGCTCACCGGACATGACGTCCACCGTGATCCGAGGCCCGTCAGGGGGGAGCATCTCCGGGATCCGGGTGGTCACCAGGCGGGTGCACACGCGGCCGCCGATGCGGAACGGCCGAAGCTGCTGGCTCGCCCAGACGTCGTCGACGACCAGGAGCACCGGCTCCCGCTCGTCGAGCAGCCGACCGAGCTCGGCGCCGGCCGCGTTCGGATCGGAGATCGCCGGGCGGCTGCCGGTCAGAACGAAGGCCAGGTCGTTCACCCGCTCGGCGAGGCCGGCGCCGTCAACCTCCTGACCCAGCGTCACCCACAGCAGGCCGCCGGGGAACCGGCGGTCGATCTCCATCCGGTGGCACGCCCAGGTCGCCAAGGTCGTCTTGCCGAAGCCGCCGGCGCCCTGCAGCGCGGTGATCAGCCCGGCTTCGGTCGGCCCGGGTGCGTGCAGCGCCGCGATCAGCTGGTCACCCAGCTCCGGTCGCTCCACCATCCGGTCCAACGGCGGGGCCATCCAGGGCCGGCGCTGGGCGGTCGGCCCGCCGCCGGTTCCGGGCTCCCGGTGCCGCTGGGCGGTCTCGTCGCCTGCGGGCCGATGCCCGTGCCGTCGCAGCTCGTACAGCGCGTGGAGCACCGCCTCACCCAGCTCGTCGGGGGTGGCCACTGTCTTGACGATGACCTCCGCCTGACGGAGACGTTCGCGGAATCCGTCCACCGCGCTGCCGTCCCGGTCCACCAACGACCGCGGTACCGGTATCTCCTCGTCCAGCAGAAAGACCAGGCGCGGCAGCCCGGCCGCCGTGGCGGTATTGAACTCCAGCTCGGTGTACGACACACCGTCCGGCTCACCGGGCACCCGCGAGCCATAGCGGAACCCCACAACCGCCAGGTACACGTCGCATTTCCGGACCTGTTGTTGGCAGTACTCCGCCGGCGGCTGCCCGCGTGCGGCGAACTGCGCCATGTCGACCGGGCGCGCTTCGGCTCGTAACACCGCCTCGACCGCGGCCTGGACAAAGGACCGGTCCCGCGGGAACGCGGCCATATCAGAGGTATGGCTGATGAAGACGGTTCCCCTGCCGGCCACAACCCGCACGCTACTCCGGGAGCTGCCGCGGTTCGACAGATGGAAGGTGAAGAGTTCTACCAGCCGATCGGATTCAGTGTAGGGAGAGCCTCCGGGTCGATAGGTTGGTCGGCATGACGACGAGCGGCCTGCCGCGCGTCCGCGTCGCCCAGGCCGCCGACGCGGAGCAGATCGCGCGTCTGCTCCGGGCGTTCAACGCGGAGTACGACGAGCCGGCGCCCGAACAGGGCTGGCTCGCGGATCGGGTCGCGCTGTTGCTCGGCCAGGGCGCTACGGCCGTGCTGCTCCTCGAGGCGTCCGCGGACCGGGACGACGCGGACGGGCTCGCCCTGACACGGTTCCGGCCCTCGCTGTGGGACGACGCCGACGAGTGCTACCTGGCCGAGCTGTACGTCCGGCCCGCGCTGCGGGGTCGCGGGCTGGGCCGGATCCTGCTCACGGCGACGATGGAGCACGCGAGCCGGCGTGGGGCGACGTACATGGACCTGACGACGACCAACGCCGACACCGCCGCCGTCGCGCTGTACGAGAGCGTCGGCTTCGACCGCCACGAACGCCGCGGCCCGGGCACGGACTCGTACTACTTCGAAATAGATCTGCCCGGCCCTGACAGCTGAGGTGGCGCGCACGCGGGGAACCGCGCGGTACGCCATGGCACTCGGGCACCGTCGGCGCCACGTAAAAGGCTTTGTTCCAGTACGGCACATATGCTGTTCGCGATATGGTGGAAGTCCCGGCGAACAGGCTGTGTGCCGAGTCGGGACGGCGGTCGACATCGACGCTTGTCCCATTGCGGACGTCAGTTTATTCTGTCGCCGGGCCGGCCCATCCCCGATGCGGATCGAAAAGCAGAGACCGAGGAGCGCGGAATGACAAGGACGTCGACGCCGGCGCCGAATGCGGGAACCATCACCGACCTGGAGGCCGCGGTCAGGCAGGAGCGCGCCGGGCGGGTGGCGATTCATGCCGACGAGCTGCCGCCGATCCCGGGGCTCGCCATCACGGACCATCTCGTTCCCGGCTCCGATGACGACGTGAAGGTACGGGTGCGTGTTTACCGCCCCGAAGGCCGGTCGTCCCCGCTGCCGCTGGCCGTGTACATGCACGGGGGCGCCTTCGTGCTCGGCAGCCTCGACATGGTTCATCAGGGCGTCGCTCAACTGGCTCTCGGTACCGGGGCGGTGATCGTGTCGGTCGGGTACCGTCTCGCCCCCGAGCATCCTTTCCCCGCCGGCCTCAACGACTGCTACAGCGCCCTGCATTGGGCCTCGGCGCACGCCGAGGAGCTGGGTGCCGATCCGGCCCGGATCGGGCTGGCCGGGGTCAGCGCGGGTGCGACCCTGGCATTGGGGGTGGCCCTGCTGACCCGCGACCGCGGCGGGCCGGCGGTGCGTTTCCAGAGCGTGGTCATGCCCACTACGGACGACCGGCTGGAGACACCTTCCATGCGGGACGCCGTCGACACCCCGGTCTGGAACCGCCCGCTCGCCGTCCAGTGCTGGCGTCTCTACCTCGGCGAGGGCGTGACCGAGGCCGACCAGTATGCGGCTCCCGCCCGGGCCGACGACCTCACCGGGCTGCCCCCGACCTACCTCGCCGTCGGCGGCGAGGACCCGCTGCGCGATGAGGGGATCCTTTTCGCGCTGCGGCTCATGCAGGCGGGGGTGCCGGTTGATCTGCACGCCTACGCGGGCGCGGCGCACGGTTTCCGCGACCTGGACATCGACACCGCGCGGCGCGCCCAGGAGGAGCAGATCTGGGCCCTACGGCGCGGCCTGGCCGCCGACTGACCGGATGTCCTCGTCTCCTCTCAGGACGGGCAAAAACAGATCGCTAAGTGTCGACCGCTAAAAGCCCGCTAATTCCGTGATTCATCAGCGTGCTGCCGGAGGATAATCCTGCTCGCGTCCCACGATGACCGAGGTGTCAGTCCGGGTAGTGGCAGGCGACCTGGTGATCGGGCACGGCCATCCGCAGGGCCGGTTGCTCCGCCGCGCATCGGGGGCGGGCTCGGGGGCAGCGGGTGCGGAACCGGCAGCCGCTCGGTGGTCGCAGTGGGGAGGGGATCTCGCCGGGCTCCGGCCCGTCGGTCTCCTCCGCCGGGCCGTCGAGCGAGGGGACGGCCTCGAGCAGCATGCGGGTGTAGGGGTGCCGGGGCCGGGCGTAGAGATCGTCGGCCGGTGCCAGCTCGCAGATCCTGCCCAGGTACATGACCCCGACCCGGTCGCTGACCTGTCTGACGACGGCGAGGTCGTGGGCGATGAACAGGAGGCTGAGCCGGCGGTCCCTCCTGGTGTCCTCCAGGAGGTTGAGGATCTGTGCCTGCACCGAGACATCCAGTGCCGACACCGGCTCGTCGCAGACGAGCAGCGAGGGGGAGAGCACGAGGGCGCGGGCGAGCGCGACCCGCTGGCACTGGCCGCCGGACAGCTCGGCGGGCCGCCGCCGGGCGACGGCCGCCGGGTCGAGGCCGACGGCCGACAGGGCCTCCTCGACCAGCCGGTCCCAGGGGCGCGGGACCCGGTGGACCGCCAGGCCCTCGGCGACGATCTCGCCGACGGTGCGGCGGGGGCTCAGGGAGGACACCGGGTCCTGAAAGATCATCTGAAGGTGCGGGCGGACCCGGCGCAGCCGCCGTGCCGACAGCGCGGTCAGCTCCTGCCCGTCGAACTCGACGTGCCCGGAGCTCGGGTGGCGCAGCATCATCACGGCCCGGGCGGTCGACGACTTGCCGCAGCCGGACTCCCCGACGAGCCCGAGGGTCTCCCCGCGCCGGACGTCGAAGCTGACCCCGCTCACGGCCCGCACGGTCCCCCGTCCCGGCGCGCGGTACTCCACCACGAGGTCACGTACCCGCAGCAGGACGTCCGGTTCAGTCAACGTGGCTCCCGCGGGACGTCCGGGCCGGGCGGCGGGCTGTCGAGGGGATGGAAGCAGGCGACCGCGCGGTGCTCGCCGTCGCCCGCGGACCCGAGGATGGGGTCCTCCCGCCGGCAGCGCGCCTGGGCCCGGGGGCAGCGCGGCGCGAACCGGCAGCCGGGGCGGGGGTCCAGGGTCGCGGCGGGCCGGCCGGGGATCGTGGCCAGCCGGCTGTGGCCTGGCCGGTCCAGGCGGGGGATCGAGGCGAGCAGCGCGGCGGTGTAGGGGTGGTGCGGCGCGCGGATGACCGCCCGGGTCGGCCCGGTCTCCACGACCCGTCCCGCGTACATCACCAGGAGCCGTTCGGTCCGGCCGGCGACCAGCGCGAGGTCGTGGGTGATGAGAACCAGCCCCATGCCCGCACCGCGCCGCAGGCCGGCGAGCAGGTCGAGGATCTGGCGCTGGACGGTGACGTCCAGGGCGGTGGTCGGCTCGTCGGCCAGCAGCACCCGCGGTCCGCAGGCGATGGCGAGCGCGACGCAGGCCCGCTGGCGCATCCCGCCGGACAGCTCGTGCGGGTAGCTGCGGGCACGCCGTGCGGGGTCGGGTATGCCGACCCGGCGGAGCAGATCGACGGCCTCCTCGCGCGCGGGACGGCGGTCCATTCCACGGCGCAGCCGCAGCGTCTCGGTGAGCTGCCGCCCGACCCGCGTCACCGGGTTCAGGGACGTCGCCGAGTCCTGGAACACCATCGCGATGCCGGAGCCGAGCACCTCTCGCAGTTCCTCGGGGCCGGCGGTGAGCAGGTCGCGGCCGGCGAACCACACCGAGCCGGTCGTGCGGGCGGTCGGCGGGGCCAGGCCCATCAGCGTGCGAGCCAGCATCGACTTGCCCGAGCCGGACTCGCCCACGATGCCGAGGGCCTCACCGGGGGCGAGCGCGAAGGAGACCCCGTCGACGGCGCGCAGCCGGCCGGCCGGCACCGGCAGCGTGGTGGTGACGTCCCGTGCGGTCAGCAGCGTCATCGCAGTCCCGAGACGCGGGTGTCGAAGCGGCGGCGGGCCCGGTCACCGACGATCGTGAACGCGGCCACGGTCAGGAACACGCAGCTGGCGGGGACGAAGACCAGGAACGGCTCGCCCTGCAGGTACGGTCGACCATCGTTGATCATTCCGCCCCAGCTCGGGGACGGCGGGGGCACGCCGAGGCCCAGGAAGCTCAGCGACGCCTCGGCCACGACCGCGAACGCCAGGTACACGAAGGCGAACGGCGCCACCCGCAGGACGACCTCCGGCAGCAGCTCGCGGCGCAGGATGCGGCCCGGTCCCGCGCCCAGCGCCCGCGCCGCCTCCACGTGCGGGCGGTCGACGAACGCAAGCGTGTTCGCGCGGGCCAGCCGGGCGAAGCTCGGTATCCCCACGAGTGCGAGGCCGAGGACGACGGTGCCGGTGCCGCGCCGTCCGACGGAGGCGACCGCCAGCAGCAGCACCAGGGCGGGCACCGCCAGCAGGGCGTCGAGGACCAGGCTGATCGCGGTGTCCAGCCAGCGCCGGAAGAAGCCGGCGGCGAGCCCGGCCATCAGCCCGGCGCCCATCGCCAGCGCGGTCGATCCCACCCCGACGATGAGCGATTCCCGCGCGCCGTGGACCACCCGGGACGCCGCACTGCGGCCGATGGCGTCGGTGCCCAGGAACTCCGGGGCCCAGCCGGGTGGCGTCCGCGCGTCGAGGCCGGGGACGATCGCCCCGTACGGGCGCAGCGGCAGCACGTCGGCGAGCGCCGCGGCGGCCACGACCAGGGTGATCCAGGCGAGGGCGAGAACGAGGGAGACGCCCCCGCCGGAGCCGGCCGGTCCGAAGGTGTCCGGGCCGGCGTCGGTCGTGGTCGTGCTGGTGACGTCCGTGCTGGTTACGGTCATGCGGGCCGCACCCGGACCCTGGGGTCGAGGTAGCCGTAGAGGACGTCGGTGACGGCGGTGGCCACGCAGTACACGACCGCCATGAACATCACGACCCCCTGGACCACCGGCACGTCCTTCGCGACGACGCTGGTGACGACGAGCTGGCCGATCCCGGGCAGTGCGAAGAGGACCTCCACGACCACCGCCCCGCTGATCAGCTGCCCGACGCTGAGCCCGGTCAGGGTGACCAGGGAGAACGACGAGGGCCGCAGCGCGTGCCGGAACAGGATGCGGCGGACGGGCAGCCCCCGGGAGCGGGCGGTGAGGATGAAGTCCTCCTGGAGGGTGGCGATCATGTCCGCGCGCAGCATCCGCGAGTAGGTGGGCACCAGAGCGAGGGCCAGCGTGGTCACCGGCAGGACGGCGTGCCGCAGGTTCTCGCCCAGACCGTCCGCGGGCGCCACCCAGCCGGTGGCGGGCAGCCCGCCGACCTGCAGCGCGAGCAGGTAGACCAGGAACAGCGCCAGCACGAACGGCGGGGTCGAGATCAGCGCGGAGGAGACCATCGACCAGGAGCGGTCCGCCCAGCCGTCCGCCCGGTGCGCGGTGAGCACCCCGACCGGCACCGAGATGACCAGTGCCACGGCGAGGGCGAGCGGCACCAGCTCGCCGGTCACCTTCATCCGCTGCCCCACCGAGGTGAGGACGGGCTCGCCGGTCAGGTACGAGGTGCCGAAGTCGCCGCGCACCACCCCGCTCATCCAGTGCCAGTAGCGGGTGGCGAACGGGTCGTCGAGGTGGAACGTCCGGTGGACGGCGGAGATCTGGTCGGCGCTCGCCTGATCGCCCAGGAGGGCGAAGGCGGGGTCGCCGGGGGTCAGCTCGAGCAGCAGCGAGACCCCCAGGCCGACCAGGAGCAGCACCGCGGCGGCCCGCAGCAGTCTCGGCACGACCAGCCGGACGGTGGTGCCGCCGCGGTGCTCGCTCATCGGATCACCCCGCCCCGGTCAGCCGGGTGATGTCGAGCACGCCGTCGTTGATGATCGGGAGCTTCCCCTCGCCGAAGGCCGTCGCGGAGTGGAGGTACTGGCCGGGCAGGCGGTAGAGCGGGCCGGCGAGTGGCAGCTCGTCCGCGAGGATCCGCTGCGCGGTCTCGTACGCCCGAACGCGGACGGCGGTGTCCCGGGACTGCTGCCCCTCGCGCAGCGCGGCGTCGAGGTCCGGGTTCGAGAACTTGCCGTAGTTGTTCGGGCCGCCGGTGCCCAGGTTCAGGGCCAGCTGCGGGTAGGGGTCCACGAAGCGCGGGGTGCCGGTGAGCGTGGCCTGGAAGCCGCCCTGGAGCACGGGCAGCGTCTGGGCCATCGCGTCGACCTTCACGCTGACGTTCCGGAAGCCTCCGAGGGTGGACTGCACCCACTCGGCGACGTTGCTGAAGTTCAGCGGCGAGACGATGGTGAACTGGACCGGCCTGCCCGCGGCCGCCAGCTCGTCGAACAGTGCCTGGGCCTTCGCCCGGTCCGGGCGGGGCAGCGGCACGTCGCTGTGCAGCGGCGAGTCCTCGCGCAGGAACGTGGACGGGACGTTGGCGGTTCCGTCGAACAGGGCCTTGTTCAGTGCCTGCGCATCGAGGGCGTAGGCGACGGCCCGGCGGGCCCGGATGTCGTCGAAGGGAGCCTTGGTGACGTTGAACAGCAGGTTGAGCCCGCCGTCGCTGAACGCCTTCTCGTTGACCAGCCCCGCCTCGGACGCGGTGATGCCGGTGCGTAGGTTCGCGGAGAAGGCGATGTCCGCGCCCCCCGCGAGCAGGGTGTTGTAGCGCTGCGTCTCGTCCGGGACGGACCTGACGACGATCGTGTCGTAGTGCGCCTGGACCGACGAGGCCGGGTTGCGGACCAGCGTCAGGTGGTCGTTGCGCAGCCACTCCTTGGCGGTGAACGCCCCGGCTCCGACCGGCGCGGTCTTGAACCCGTCGCCCTTGGCGCGCAGCGCGGTGGGGGAGCCGACGAAGGTCAGCGGGGTCTGCGCGACCAGCCGGGGGAACTGGCCGTCGGCCTCCTTCAGCGTGATCCGCAGGGTCGTCGGGTCCACGACGGTGAACGACTCGATCCGCTGCGCGATCTTGGCGCTGGGCGACTTGCGGGCGGGATCGGCCAGCAGGCTCCAGTTGTCCCGGACCGCGGCGGCGTCCAGCGGGGTGCCGTCGCTGAACCGCAGCCCCTCGTGCAGCCGCAGTGTCCAGGTCAGCGAGTCGTCGGAGTCGAGGGAGGTGGCCAGGCGGTAGTCCAGTTCGGCCGCCGGGGTGAGCGCGACCAGGGCGTCGAACACGGCGAGGCGCTCGATCGACCCGGAGATCATCTGCAGCCCGAACCCGCTGTCGGTGGACAGGTCGAGCGGTTCGGTGGGCCACAGGACGGTGAGAGTCCCGCCTTGCGTCGCCGGCGCGGTCCCGTCGGCGGCGGTGGAGCCTCCGCAGGCCGCGAGCTGGCTGACGGCCAGCGCGGCCAGCACGGCCGCCGCGGCGGTCCGCAACCGTCGGGCGGACGAGGATGATCGGAGGGGTCTTGGCGGGCGTCCGCGTCTCATGGTTCGACTGCTCCGGGTGGCTCTGGGTGCTCTGGGTGATCTGGTCGGGGCGCGGGGCGCGTGGCCTGGCGGGCGGGGCTCAGTCGGCTCGCGGGAGCCGCCATTCCTCGGCGAGCAGCTCGTAGGAGCGCAGCCGGTCGGCCTGGTCGAAGGTCGTGGTCGTCACCAGCAGCTCGTCGGCGTCGAAGCGGTCGCGCACCTCGCGCAGCCCGGCGGCGACGTGCTGGGGCGTCCCGACCAGCCGGGCTCGACCCAGGTCGGCGACCAGCTCGCGGTCCGCCGGCTCCCACCGGAACGCGGACGCCTCCTCGGGCGTGGGGAAGACGGTCGGCTCGCCGACGCGGTTGGCCAGGCTCCACCGGTCGTGGCCGACCGCCGCCCGCCGGGCGGACTCGTCGTCCGGCCCGACCACCACATCCGCCGTGACGATCACATAGGGGCGGGCCAGGGTCTCCGACGCGCGGAACGCCTTCCGGTAGGCCGCGACCGAGTCCGCCGTGGTGGACGGGCTCGCGTGGTAGTTCGTCGCGTAGGGCAGGCCCAGCCGGCCGGCGACCTCCGCGCTCTCACCGGCGGTGCGCCCGAGGATCCAGACCGCGACATCGGCCCGGCGGCCGGGGACGGCGTGGACCCGCAGGTCACCGGCGCGGCGGGTGCCGTCGAGCAGGGCCACGACCTCGACCACCTGGTCGAGGTAGTCGGGGCTGTTGAGTGGATTGAGCGGCAGCAGCAGCCGGTGCAGGGCGAACAGATCCGAGCCACGCAGCCGGGGGTACGGCGGGGCGGGCTCCGCGGGCTCTGCGGGCTCGGTCGGCTCCGCCTGCGCGCTGCCGGTGCTCGCCCCGCCGTCGCCGGCGGGCGCCGGGGGATGCCAGCCGGCGCGGCCCAGGCCCAGGTCGAGCCGGCCCGGGTGGAGCGCGTCGAGCAGGCCCCACTCCTCCGCGACGGACAGCGCGGTGCGGTGGCCCAGCTGCAGGGAGCCGGAGCCGACACGGACGCGGGTGGTGGCGTCGGCCACCAGTGCGGTCAGCAGGGTCGACGAGAGCCCGGCCGTGCTCGGGTTCACGTGGTGCTCGGTGACCCAGTACCGGTGGTAGCCGAGCCGGTCGGTGTGCCGGGCCAGGCCGAGGCTGTTGCGCAGCGCGTCCGCGACGCTCTCGCCCGCACTGACGGGGACGAGGTCGAGCACGCCCAGTGGCACGTCGTTCGCGGGCCGGGGTTGGGGGTCCGTACCAGTCACGGGAGTCAACCTCGCTACAGAAGGATGAACTGCTCAGTGCAGTAGAACTTATCCTCTATACCCATCGACTTGGTGGTAAATGCCAAGGTTGGAGGGCTGTGGCCGTGCGCCGGCCCGGTCCGTCGGGGCCGGGCGGCCCGCCGCCGTCGTCCGCGTAGGGTGGGCCGGTGCGCAGTGCGAAGGTCGCGAAGCCGGCTGCAGCGGCGGAGACGGCTGGAAGCGTCGGCACACGGGGCAGGATCGACAAGCGGCAGGCGATCCTGGACGCCGCCTTCGCCGTCTTCGCGCGCGAGGGTTACGCGCAGGCGAGCATTGACATGATCGCCTCCGAGGCCGGCGTGGCGAAGCCGACGATCTACAACCATCTCGGCGGCAAGGAGAACCTGTTCCGGCACGCGATGGCGGCCGCGGCGGACAGGACCACAGCCAAGACCCTTGCCGTCGTCAGCCGGCTCACCGCCGACGTGGCCGACCTGCCCACGGCGTTCACCGACGTCGGTCGCGCGCTGCTGGAGTGCTACTGCGCCGCTGATTCCTGGGCGCTGCGCCGCCTGCTGCACGCCGAGATCGTCCGGTTCCCGGACCTGTTCGACATGATCGGCGCCAACGGGCCGAACCAGGTGGGGGAGGCGTTCGCGGACCGGCTGGCCCGGCTCGCGCTCGCCGGCCGGCTGCGGCTGGCCGACCCGGTCGAGGCGGCCGAGCAGTTCCTCGCGCTGCTCACCGGCCCGGTCGCGCACCGTTCCGCGCTGGGCACCCGCCCGTTCGACGACACCCAGATCCAGCACACCGCGCGGGCCGCGACCGCCACCTTCCTGCGTGCCTTCGCCGCCGCGGCGCCGGCCGAGGTGCCGCCGGCCGAGGCCCCGTAGCGAGACGTCCCGCCGGGTGCGCCAGGTGCGCCGATAGAGGATGATCGCTCCCTGTTGGCCGGGGCTGAAGCGTCAGCCGGTTCCGAAGCGCGCGCGGTACGCCCGCCCCGCCTCGCCGGGAACGGCGGAGAGCAGCTCCTGGGTGTACCGATGGCGCGGGTCGGTGAACACCTGCTCCACCGGGCCGGTCTCGACGATCCGGCCGTCCTTCATCACCAGCACCCGGGCGCAGACCTCCCGCACCACGGCCAGGTCGTGCGAGATGAACAGGGTGGCCAGTCCCAGCGAGTCGCTCAGCTCCCGGAACAGGGCCAGCACCTGTGCCTGCACCGAGACGTCCAGCGCGGAGACGGGCTCGTCGCACACGAGCAGCCGCGGCCTGGTCGCCAGCGCGCGGGCGATGGCCACCCGCTGCCGCTGCCCCCCGGACAGCGCCAGCGGGCGGCGGTCCAGGTGGACGTCGGACAGCCCGACCTGCTCGAGCAGGGTCAGGGCCCGCGCGCGTCTGTCCCGGCGCTCCACCCCGGCCGCCTCCAGCCCCTCACCGACGATGCGGGCCACCGTCCAGCGCGGGTCGAAGGCGCTCAGCGGATCCTGGGGGACGAGCTGGAGCAGGTGCCGCCGGGCTCGCCGCTCCCGCTCGGGCACACCGCTCCACGGCTGCCCGCCCAGCCGGACCTCCCCGGCGTCGGCGTCGGCGAGGCCGAGCACCAGGCCGGCCAGGGTGGACTTCCCGGAGCCCGACTCGCCCACCAGCCCGAGCGTCTCGCCGGCCCGCAGAGTGAACGAGACATCGTCGACGGCTGTGCGCCGGCTGCCCCGGGGCCCGCGGAAGTGCTTGGTGACACCGGCGACCGCCAGCAGCGGCGCCGCCTCCGCTACGGCGCCCTCTGACGCGGCGCCGAGGCCGGTGGACGTCCTGTCGGTCGCGGGGACGGGGTCGGTCGGCCGCCGGCGGCCGGGGCCGGCGTCCAGCAGCGCGATCGTGTAGGGATGCTGGGGGCGGGCCAGGATCTCGGCGGCCGGCCCGGCCTCGACGACGACCCCTTCGCGCATCACCGCGACCTCGTCGGCCAGCGCCTCGACCACCGCCAGGTCGTGACTGATCAGCAGCAGCCCGGTGCCGTCCGCCTTGAGCTGCCCGAGCAGGCCGAGGATGCGGGCCTGCACCGAGGCGTCAAGCGCGGTGGTCGGCTCGTCGGCGATGAGCGCGCCGGGCCCGGCGGCCAGCGCGGAGGCGATCAGCGCCCGCTGGCGCAGCCCGCCGGAGAGCTGGTGGACGTAGCTGCGCGCCCGCTCGGCCGGGTCGGGTACGCCGACCCGTTCCAGCAGCGCGTGCACGGCCGGTTCGACCTGCCGCCGGGGGCGCAGCCGGTGCGCCAGGATCGGCTCGGCGACCTCCCGGCCGATCGGGCGGAGCGGGTCGAGGGCGACCAACGCGTCCTGGGACACCAGACCGATGCGCCGGCCGCGGACCTTCAGCCAGTCCCGCGGCCGGAAGTCGAGGGTGTCCGCGCCGTCGATGCGCAGCCGGCGGGCGGTGACGGTGGCGGTCGGCCCGGCCAGGCCCAGCAGCGCGCGGGCCAGCGCGCTCTTGCCGGACCCGGACTCCCCGACGAGGGCCAGGCAGCGGCCCGCTACCAGGGTGAGCGAGACGTCGCGGACGGCGTGCACCTCCCCGGGGCCGGAGCCGAACCGCACGCCGAGGCCGTCCACCTCGACCAGCGCGGCCGGCTCCGGCGGCTGCGGTACCGCCGCCGGGGGCGAGAGCAGCTCGGGGGCCCCGCCGGCGCCCGTCGTGGACGTCAAGACCAGACCCGCCCTTCTGACCTGGCCTGCACGTGGCGGCCGAGCACGGTGACCGCGAGGACCACGGCGACCAGCAGCAGGCCGGGGAACACCGCGATCCACCAGTCCTGCCCCAGGTAGTCCTGGCCCTCGGTGAGCATCGCCCCCCACTCGGGGCTGGGAGGCTGGGCGCCGAGGCCGAGGTAGCTCAGCGCCGACGCCGAGGCGATGGCGATGCCGAGGGTGACGGTGGCGAAGACCAGCAGCGGCGCCAGGGTGTTCGGCAGCACGTGCCGGGCGGCGACCCGCCACCGGTGCACGCCCAGCCCGACCGCCGCGCTCACGTACCCGGAGCGGCGGACGACCAGCGCCTGGCCGCGGATCACCCGGGCGAAGCCGGGCACGCCGCTGACGGCGACGGCCAGCGTGACGCCGACCACGCCCTTGCCGGTGATCATCACGACGATCAGCGCGAGCAGCAGCGGGGGCAGCGCCAGCATCACGTCGGTGGTTCGCATGAGCAGCGCGTCGATGAACCGGCCGCCCAGCGCGGCGGCCAGCCCCCAGACGGTCGCGATCGCCACGCCGATGCCGGTGGCGACGACGCCGATGGTCAGCGAGTAGCGGGTTCCGTGCACGACCCGGGCGAAGACGTCCCGGCCGAGCTGGTCGGTGCCGAACCAGTGGTCGCCGCCCGGCGCCTGCAGGGTGGTGAGCAGGTCGCCGTCGGTGGGCCCGGTGCCGGTGAACAGCGACGGCCAGACCGCCGCCACGAGGAACAGCAGCAGGACGAGCGCGGCGATCGCCACTCCCGGGCGCGGTCGGCCCGGCCGGCCAGGTCGGCCCGGGATGCGGGGCGTGGGGACTCTCATACCGTGGCCACCCCTGTCCGCTTGCGCAGCCGCGGGTCGACCACCGCGTACAGCACGTCCAGCAGGGCGCTGACGGCGACGAACACCACCGCCGACAGCGCGACCACCCCCTGCACGACCGGGAAGTCCCGGTCGGCGACCGCCTGCAGCGTCACCCGTCCGATGCCGGAGCGGGCGAAGACGTTCTCCGTGATCACGGCACCGCCGAGCAGCGTGCCGACGAACCAGCCCGACAGGGTCAGGGCGGGCAGGGCCGCGTGCCGCAGCGCGTGCCGCGCGCGCACCACGTGTTCGGCACTGCCGCGAGCCCGCGCGGTCAGCACGAAGGGCGCCTCCAGGGCGGAGAGCAGTCCCTCGCGCAGCACCTGGATGAGCACCGCCGCGATCGGCAGCGCGAGTGTCACCACCGGCAGGATCAGCGAACGCGGGTCACCGGTGTCGGCCACCGGGAACCAGCCGAGGTGGAACGAGAAGACGGTGAGCAGGAGGATCCCCAGCCAGAACTGGGGAGTGGAGACGACCACCAGCTCCAGCAGCGAGCTGATCCGGCGCGGCCAGCGAGCCCGCCCGGAGGTCAGCAGCGTCACGACTACCGCGAGCACCACCGCGGAGAACATCGCCCACCCGGCGAGCTCGACGGTCGCGCCCGCCTGGTCGGTGATCACTGTCCAGACCGGCTGCTGGAGCTGGTAGGAGTCGCCGAGGCGACCGGTGGCCAGCCGTCCCATGTGGTCCAGGTACTGCACGAACAGCGAGTCGTCCAGGCCGTATTCGGCCCGGAGCTGGGCACGCTGTTCCGGCCCGACCAGCGCGTGTGTTCCGATGATCGCGTTGACCGGATCCCCGGGTATGAGCTGGAGCACCACGAACGCGGTGGTGACCGCGCCCCAGATGACCAGGACGGCGCCGAGCAGGCGGACCGCCACGGGACGGATGGCTGGGTGCATCAGTCGGCCTGCACCCAGGCGGGGTAGAACTCGGGCCAGGTGGCGATGCTCAGCCGCAGGTCGTGCACCTTCTTGTTGACCCCGACGGTCGCGTTCTTCACGTACGCCGGGACGACGACGGCCTGGTCGATCGTCCACTTCTGGACCTGGGAGTAGTACGTCGCCCGCTCCTTCGGGTCCTGCTCGGCCTGGGCCGCCTTCAGCCACTCGTCGACCTGGGGGTCGGCGACGAGGGCGAAGTTGTGGCCGCCGCCCACGGAGGTCTCGGTGGACAGGAAGAACGAGCTCAGGATGTCCCCGTCGGGGCGGGCCCAGGCCAGCTCGACGGTGTCGTACTTCCCGCCGTCCAGCAGGCCGGAGATCTCGGCGGCGTCCGTCGAGGCGTGCAGGTCGAGGAAGAAGCCGATCTTCTTCAGCTCGGCCTGGGCCGCCTGGGAGAAGACGGTCGCCTCGCCGTAGATCGGCGCGAAGACGGTCAGCCGCCTGCCGTCCCTGGTGCGGTAGCCCTCGGCGTCGCGCCCAGTCCAGCCGGCCTCGTCGAGCAGCTGCCCGGCCAGCTTCGGGTCGTACGGCCAGGTCTTCTCCAGCGACGGGTCGTAGCTGTTCGGCGTGGTCGGGGACAGCGGGCTCCACGCCCGCTCGGTGGTGCCCTGGAACACCGACTTCACGATGGTGTCCAGGTCGAGGCCGCGCTGGAACGCCTTGCGCACCCGGACGTCGGAGAACAGCTCACTCCTGGTGTTGAGGTAGAAGGCGTCGACGGCGCCCGGCACCTGCCTGCTGATCGTGGTCAGCCGCGGGTTCTTGCTGACCGAGGCGATCTGGTTGGCCGGGATGTCGGCGGCGCCGTCCACCTGGCCGGAGCTGAGGGCGCCGACCCGGGTGGCGTCCTCGGTGAGGAACCGGATCGTGACCGAGTCCAGCCGGGCGGGGCCGCTGTGCCCGGCGCTCTTCGGTGCCCAGTCGTAGTCGGCGTACCGGGTGTAGGTGCGCTGCTGGCCGCGGGTGTAGGCGTCGGCCCTGAACGGCCCCGACCCGATCGAGTCGGTGCCCGAGCACAGCTTCTCGGAGCCGGCCTTCAGCGACGCCGGTGAGGCGATGCCGAGGAAGGTGGTGCTGACGACCTGCAGCAACGGCGCGTAGGGACGGCTGAACGAGACCTGGATCTCCTGCGGGCCGGTGACCTTCACGCCCTCGTACGGCCCGAGCAGCCCGGCGGCGTACTGCGACTCGGTGTCCTTGGCCACGATGTGGTCGAAGTTCGCCTTGACCGCCTCAGCGTCGAGCTTGGCGCCGTCGTGGAAGGTGACGTCGTCGCGCAGCTCGAAGGTGTAGGCGCGGCCGTCGTCGCTGATCTTCCAGGACTTCGCCAGCCACGGCTCGAACGAGCCGTCGGGCGTCTGGTAGACGAGCGAGTCGAACACCGGGCGCTGCGTGAACGCGGTGACGTCCTGGGCGCTGGCATGGGGGTCCCAGCAGTCCGGCTCCTGCCGGGCGGCGTAGGTGACGCTTCCGCCAGCGCGTGGCTGGGCGTCCGCGGTGTCGCTCCCGCCGCCGTCGGATCCGCAGGCCGCGGTGGCCAGGGCGACGGCGAGGGCCGCGAACAGCCCTGCTCTTCGTGCCGTTCGGCGCGATGGCATTCAGGTACTCCGTACACGGTATGGATAGGGATCACCACCCTGGTGGGGGGTTCTAAAGCCGCGCTGAAATCCCTGGCTCGGTGGCTGGACTCACCGCCGTGGCCGCGCTCGCGAGCAGCTCGAAGGACCGCAGGCGGTCGGCCTGGTCGGGCACCACGGTGAGCGCCATGAGCTCGTCCGCGCCGGTGGCCTCGACCAGCCCGGCCAGCCTCCGGCGCACCGTGTCCACGCCGCCGATGGCCTGGGGGGCCGCGAGGTCCTCGAGGAAGGCCCGCTCGGCCTGGTTGTAGGCGTGCGCGCGCTCGGTGTCGGCGGAGGGGAACGCGTCGAAGCTGCCGATGGTGCGCATCCAGATCTTGCCGAGCAGGTAGGGGGCGGCGGCCCGTGCCGCGGCCTGGTCGCTGTCGGCGACCGTCGCTATCACGCTGATCAGCGCGTACGGTCGGTCGAGCTGGGGCGAGGGGCGGAACGCCGCCCGGTAGTGGCGCAGCGCCGCCGTGCTCGCGTGTGGGTTGATGTGGTGGGCGAAGGCGTAGGGGAGGCCGAGGGCGGCGGCGAGCCCGGCGCTGGCCGGGCTGGAACCGAGCAGCCACAGCTCCGGCCGGCTGTCGGCGGCGGGCACCGCGAGCACCCAGCTGCCCGGGTCGGTGGGGGCGAAGTAGCCCGAGAGCTCCCGCAGCTGGCCCTCGAAGTGCTCGTCGCCGCCGGGCGTGCGGCGCAGCGCCCGGGCGGTGGTCGGATCGGTTCCGGGCGCCCGGCCCAGCCCGAGGTCGACGCGGCCCGGGAAGAGCGCCTCCAGCGTGCCGAACTGCTCGGCGACGACGAGCGGGGCGTGGTTGGGCAGCAGCACCCCGCCCGAGCCGACCCGCAGCGTGCTGGTCGCGGCGGCGATCCTGCCGGCGAGCACGGCCGGCGTCGAGGTGGCCAGGCTGGGGGTGTTGTGGTGCTCGGCGACCCAGTACCGGTGGTAGCCGAGTTCCTCCACCCGGGGCGCGAGCGCGACGGTGTCGCGCAGTGCCTGGGTGGCGCTGCCGCCCTCGAAGACGGGCGCGACGTCGAGGACGGACAGGGGCGGGCCGGCGGGGCGTGTCATCGGATCCTCCGGGAGGGCCGCGCCGCCGGAGTCGGCGGTCGGCGGGTCGGCACGAGCCGTGCGTGCGTGCTTGGGGCGGGGCGGGCTCAGACCGAGTTGGGTACCGGCTCCGCGGGGGCGGCCGGGAACGCCTCGGGGGCCGGCGCCGGGCGGCCGGGCAGCAGGAAGCCGGCCGAGAACACCACGAGGCCGGCGGCGACCGGCCACCAGAAGGCGTTCCCGAACGAGTCGGGTGTCGGGGCCGCGTGCGCCCCGCCGCCCTGCAGGATCAGGGCGACGACGGCCACGCCCAGCGACGCGCCGATCTGGTTGAGGATGAACACCGCGCCGGTCGCCCCGGCGACCGACGTCATCGGGACGGTGCGGTAGACCGAGCCCATCGTCGGCGCGCCGACCAGCCCGAGCCCGAAACCGATGACGAGCTGGGCGGGAGTCAGCACGGCCTGGGAGGTGCCCGCCCCGGACTGGGTGAACACCAGGGCCCCCGCCGTGACCAGCAGTGCGCCGGTGGGCACCAGCAGCCGGGCGCCGATGCGGTCGGCGAGGTTGCCGGCCAGCGGCATGCCGATCATGGCGCCGACGCCCAGCGGGGCCAGCAGCAGGCCGGACTCCAGTACCGAGTGGTCGTGTACCTGCTGGTAGTAGAGCGGCAGCAGGAACAGCAGCGCGAACAGGCCGCCGCCGACGAGGAACATGATGGTCACGCTGGCGCTGAAGCCCTTGCTGGCGAACAGCCGCAGGTCGAGCAGCGGTGTGCCGGCGGTGCGCAGCGCGTGCGCGGCGTAGCCGGCGAACAGCGCGGCACCGAGGACCAGACCGATCACGACCTGGGCGCTGCCGAAGCCGTCCCGCCCGGCCTGGGAGAGCGCGAAGACCACCGCGGCGAAACCAGGGCACAGCAGGGCCACGCCGAGGGCGTCGAGGGGCACCGGTGTGCCGTCCCGTGGCGGGTCGGCGGGCAGCACCACGACGGCGAGCACGATCGCGGCGAGCGCGAACGGGATGTTCACCAGGAACATCCACTCCCAGGAGAAGTTCTCCAGCAGCACGCCGCCGACGATCGGGCCGAGCACCGGCCCGAGCGTGATCGGGATCGAGAGCAGGCCCATAACCCGCCCGATGCGGGCCGGGCCGGCCGCGCCGGCCACCACGGTCATCATGATCGGGTCGACCATGCCGCCGCCGAGCCCCTGCAGGACCCGGAAGGCGATCAGGCTCTCCACGTTCCAGGCCACCGCGCACAGCGCCGAGCCGGCGAGGAACAGCGACAGGCCGAGCAGCCACATCCGCCGCGAGCCGAAGCGCGCCATCGCCCAGCCTGCCAGCGGGATGGCGAGCGCGACCGCCAGCAGGTAGCCGGTGGTCACCCACTCGATCGTGGCGAGCGAGGCCTCGAACTCCGCGCCGAGCGTGCTGATCCCGACGTTGACGATCGTCGCGTCCAGGTAGGACATCATCCCGCCGAGCACCATCACCCCGACGAGGATCAGCAGGGCGGAATCAAGCCGAGGGGGGCTGTCCTCCGCCGTGTCCGTTCCTACCATCGAACCCTCCTTGAAACAGATCTTAAGTAAAAGTGAACTACTCGTTTCAATGTGATGGGTCGCACGGTAGCATGCGGGCATGGGTGTGGGCGAGACCGCCGGCGCGGCCGGAACTCCGGCGGAACGGGACGGGCCGGAGCTGGGCCGGCCGGAACCGGGCCGGTCAGATCGGGGCCGGCTGGACAAACGGCGCGCGATCGTGGAGGCCGCGCTGCGCGTCTTCTCCCGGCACGGGTACACCGAGGCGACGATCGACATGATCGCCACCGAGGCGGGGGTGGCGAAGCCGACGATCTACAACCATCTGGGGTCGAAGGAGAACCTGTTCCGGTACGTCATGACGACGACCGCGGCGCTGTCCAACGCGAAGGCGCTCGAGGTGCTCGAGGGCTTCCCCCAGGACGCCGGCGGGCTCCGCGGCGGGCTGGAGAACGTCGCGACACGGCTCGTCGACTGCTACTGCGACGAGCGGTCCGAGGCGGTGCGCCGGCTGCTCTACGCCGAGGCGCTGCGCTTCCCCGACCTGTACGACGCCGTGCGCGCCAGCGGGGCCGACCAGTTCGTGGAGGTGCTGGCGGGGCGGCTCGCCAGGCTCGCCCACGCGGGTCTGCTGCGCATCGACGACCCGATGCGCGGGGCGAACCAGTTCATCTCGCTCGTCTACGAGGAGCTGCCGGTGCGGAGCATCCCGGGCGCCCGGCCACTGCGGCCCCGCGAGGTCGACGAAATCGTCCGCGCCGGTGTCGACACCTTCCTGCGTGCCTTCGGCGTCGCGCCCGCCTGATCCCGGCGTCTCGCCTTACCCACGCGGTTTCACCGATGTGCGCGCCGCGTGGCCGCGGGACATTGAAGACCTCCCCTCCCGGACTCGTTTCCTGCTGCCTGCACGAGGTGTCGATGCGATACGAACTGCTCGGGCCCCTGCGCGTGTCGAACAGCCGGGAGAGTCACCTGCTGAGCGCACCGAAGATGGAGACCACCCTGGTCATGGATCTGTGGGGAGACCGGCCTCCCCGGCGGGCGGCGGCCGCTATCCACTGACTTCCCACTCCGGACATCAGCGTGGTCTCCGCCAGAACGAGGCGGCAGGTCCCCGACCGGCGGCTGTTAGCTTCTCCTTCATGCTTCCCGCGGCGTTGCGCAGCATCGATGACCACCATCTGCGGGCAGCTGTGGGTGACGTCACCTACCGGCGAGGCGCGCAGTACGCCCGGCAGGGCGCGGTGAGCGAGCTGTCGTGGGAGCCGGTGGCCCAGGTGCTTCAGGGTCGGGTCGAAGGTAGCCATGGCGAGCGGTACCGGACCACTGTCTCCCTGACCGGCCGGGCCCGTTCGGGTGCCTGGCGGTTCAGCCACGGCGAGTGCAGCTGCCCGGTGGGCGTCAGCTGCAAACACGCCGTGGCACTCGTGCTGACGGCGGCGCAGACCGCCGCACGCGACCCGAAACCGGGCAGCCGGGGCCGTCGCGCGGCCGCCGCGCCGGCGACCTGGGCGTCATCGTTGTCGGCCCTGCTCGGTGACCGGCCGGCTGATGACGAACCACGGGGGGCGACGCCGCTCGCCCTCGAGCTGACACTGTCCGCGGAGCCGGCAGTGGGCCGGTCAACGTCCGGCGGGCCGTCCCTGCGTGTCCTCGCGCGCGTGGTGAAGCCCGGGAAGAACGGCTGGGTCGGCGGGCCCGCCTGGTCGAAGCTGAGCGCACCTCACGGGCCGTACCAGCGGGATGACTATCTCGTGGCGCACCTGCGGGTCCTGCGGGAGATGTATGCCGTCTACCGGTCCGGGGACGAGGGCTCGCTGTACCGCCACTACTCGCACCGGGACGACAAGCACATCGACCTCAGCGCGTTCACGAGCCCACGGCTGTGGCCGCTGCTCGACGAGGCCGCCGCGGTCGGTCTCCAACTGGTGCACGGGCGCAAACGCCTCGGGAACATCGAGCCGTACGGTTCCGCGGAACTGTGTCTGGACGTCACCTCCGACCCGGCGTCGGCGGCGCTCACCGTCCGGCCGCTGCTGCGCCTGGCCGGCTCGGACGCCGCCGTCGCACCGTTCGCGTTCATCGGCGGTCACGGCGTCGTCGGTATCGACCGGGCGGAGATCAAGGTCACGGACCAGCATGCGGACTGGCGCATCCGGCTGGCCCGGTTGACCGCCTTCGTGCCGCCGGCACTGGTCCGGATGGCCGTCGAGAACCGGGGCCTGGAGATCCCGGCCGCGCAGCGGTCGCGGTTCGTCCGCGAGTTCTACCCCGGCCTGAGTCAGTTGGCCACGATCGTCTCCTCCGACGGTTCCTTCGAACCGCCGGTGATCGCGCCGCCTGTTCTCGTCGCCCGGGCGGACTACGGCCCCGACCACACCGTCGAGATCAACTGGGAATGGGACTACGCGGTCGGCGACACCCGGTTGCGGGCACCGCTGCACGGCGACGCGACCGACACCGGGTACCGGGACAGGACCAGCGAGGCCGAGATCCTGACCGGTCTGGACCTGCCGCTCGACGCCGCTCGGCTGCTGTCGTTCGGTGAGGCGGGCGTGCCGGTCTCCTCCGTCCGCCTCCGCGGTGTCGAGACGATGCGGTTCACGACGGAGCTGCTGCCGCTGCTGGATGCCCGGGACGGGGTCGCCGTCGAGGTTGGCGGGCGTCCCGCCGCCTATCGCGAGGTCGGCGACTCGCTGCGCATCGAGGTCTCGACCGACGAGGTGCCGAACGAACACGACTGGTTCGATCTGGGGGTCGCCATCACCCTGGACGGGCACCAGGTTCCGTTCTCGATCGTCTTTCTCGCGCTCAGCCGGGGTGAATCGCACCTCCTGCTCGACGACGGAGCGTATTTCAGCCTGGACAAGCCGGAACTGCGGGTGCTGCGCCAGCTGATCGAGGAGGCCCGGGCGCTGCAGGACGCCCCGGGTGGGCCGCTGCGTATCAGCCGCTTCCAGGCCGGGCTGTGGGAGGAACTGGCCGGCCTCGGCGTGGTCGTCCGCCAGGCCGCGGCGTGGCGCCGGCAGGTGGCGGGCCTGCTGGCCCTCGGTTCGGCCGGGGCGAAGGAGCCCCCGGACACGCTGCGGGCCAGCCTGCGGCCCTACCAGGCCGACGGCTACCGGTGGCTGAGCTTCCTGTGGGACTGCCAGCTCGGAGGGATCCTCGCGGACGACATGGGCCTGGGGAAGACCCTGCAGTCGCTCGCGCTGATCTGCCATGCCCGCCAGGCCGACCCGGCGCTCGCACCGTTCCTCATTGTCGCGCCGACGAGCGTCGTGTCGAACTGGGTCGCCGAGGCGGTTCGGTTCGCACCCGCGCTGCGGGTCGTCGCCGTCACCGACACACTGCGGCGCCGGGGCCAGACCCTCGACGAGATCATCGACGCCGCCGATGTGGTCGTGACGTCGTACACGCTCTTCCGGATCGACGAGGAGGCGTATTCCGGCGCCACCTGGGCCGGGCTGATCCTCGACGAGGCGCAGATCGTCAAGAACAGTCAGTCGAAGGCGTACCAGTGCGCGAGACTGTTGCCCACGCCGTTCAAGCTGGCGGTCACGGGAACACCGTTGGAGAACAACGTGATGGAGCTGTGGTCGCTGCTGTCGATCACTGCTCCGGGGCTGTTCCCGAACCGGTCACGGTTCCAGGACTATTACGCCCGCCCGATCGAGAAGCAGGGTGACACCGACCGCCTGGCGCAGTTGCGGCGCAGAATCCGTCCGTTGATCCTGCGCCGTACCAAGGAATGGGTCGCACCCGAGCTCCCGGCCAAGCAGGAGCAGGTCCTCGAGATCGAGCTGCATCCCCGCCACCGCAAGGTCTACCAGACCCGGCTGCAGCGCGAACGGCAGAAGGTCCTGGGCCTGATCGACGACATGAACCGTAACCGTTTCACGATCCTGCGGTCGCTCACGACACTGCGGCAGCTCAGTCTTCACGCCGGGCTGGTCGATGACACGCATGACGATCTTCCCAGCGCCAAGATCGACATTCTTCTTGAACAGCTGCGGGACGTCATTGACGGTGGGCACCGCGCGCTCGTCTTCAGCCAGTTCACCCGGTTCCTCGGCAGGGTGCGGGACTCCCTTGCCGCGGCCGGCATCGAGCACTGCTATCTCGACGGCACCACCCGCAACCGTTCGACGGTCGTGCGCCGGTTCAAGGAAGGGGCGGCGCCGGTCTTCCTGATCAGTCTCAAGGCGGGCGGATACGGCCTGAACCTGACCGAGGCGGACTACTGTTTCCTACTCGACCCGTGGTGGAACCCCGCCACCGAGGCACAGGCCGTGGACCGAACACACCGCATAGGCCAGACACGCAACGTCATGGCCTATCGACTCGTGGCCAAGGACACGATCGAGGAGAAGGTGATGGCGCTGCAGGCACGTAAGGCCGAACTGTTCACCAGCGTCATGGACGACGGCGAGTTCGTCGATTCGACCCTGGACGCCGACGACATCCGCCAGCTGCTGTCCTGAGCCGCCGGGCAGCCCTCCACGGTGCTCAGGTGAGCAGTTTCTTCTTCTGCACCTTGCCCATCTGGTTGCGTGGCAGTTCGGTGGCGAAGCGGATCTCGCGTGGGCGCTTGTGTGGTGCCAGGGCGGTGGCGACGTGGTCGATCAGCGTCGTGGCGTCGATTGTCTCGTGCGCGACGACGACGGCCACGATGCGCTGGCCGAGGTCGTCGTCGGGCACGCCGATGACCGCGGCCTCGGCGACGGACGGGTGGGCCAGCAGCGCGTTCTCGACTTCGCCGGCTCCGATTTTGTAGCCACCGGACTTGATGAGGTCGGTGCTCTGCCGTCCGACGATGCGCAGCTGCCCGTCCGGCTCGAAGACGCCGAGGTCTCCGGTCGAGAACCAGCTGTCGGAGGTCAGCGCCGCCGCGGTCGCGGCCGGGTTGCCCAGGTAGCCGGTGAACACGTTCGGGCCGCGTACCTCGACCGGTCCGAACTCCTCGTCACCGGTGACCCGGACCTCGACGCCGCCCAGCGGCGCACCCACCAGGCCCGGGCGGCGGTCACCGTCGGCCCGCGCGGCGGTGTTGATGAGGGTCTCGGTGAGCCCGTAACGCTCGGCGACCCGGTGACCGGCCAGCGCGGCGAACCGGTCGAACACCGGGACGGGCAGCGCCGCCGAGCCCGACACGAGCAGCCGGGCGGACGCGAACGCCTCGGGCTCGGGCACCCGGGACCACATGGTCGGCACGGCGAAGTACAGCGTCCCGCCCGGCACCGGCGCGAACCGCGCCGCGTGGTGCAGCGCGGACCCGATCCGCAGCGGGCCCAGCGTCCCGAGCACGAGGCCGTGTACGTGGAACAGCGGCAGCGCGTGCCCGAGCACATCGTCCGGTGACCAGGCCCACGCGTCGGCCAGCGCGTCGATGTTGGACGTGACCGCGCGCCGGGGGATCACCGCGCCCTTCGGGGGCCCGGTGGTCCCGGAGGTGTAGATGACCAGTGCGGGTGCGTCGTCATCAGCCGGCTCGGTTGGCAGCGCGCCGCGCTCGGTGAGATCCACGTCGTCGAGCAGCAGGTCGGGGTCGCTGTCGGCCAGGACGTACGCCCGTTCGGCGGCGCCGGCCTGCGGGTTGACCGTGACCACGGTGACGCCGGCCTCCATCGCCCCGGCGATCGCGACAACGGTTTCCAGGGTCGGGGTGGCCACCACCGCGATCCGGCGCAGCCCCCGCACCCGTTCGGCGACGGCGCCCACCGCGCCGGCCAGATCATCGCCCGCGAGCGTGGCGCCCGACATCCGGACCACGGCCCGGCCTTGACGCAATGCAGTCAGCACCCTCGCATTGTCGGGCCCGCCACCCGGTTCGGTCGACGGAACAGTCGAGTCCCGTCTTGACACCTGATATATCAAAGTGTCAGAGTTGAGCTGGAAGGACGTCATCCGCCCGGCACGCCCCTTTACCGGGTGTCTCCGGTGGGGCGGTGGCCGCAGGCGCATCACTGACCGAGAGGTGGACCAGGATGGGCCGGCGGCCAGACACAGCCACGACCAGCGTGCGCGCGACCGCGTCCGCGGCGTCCGACGACGACCGTCGGTTCCGCGACGCCATGGCCTCGTTCCCCAGCGGCGTCACGATCGTGACGACCGCCGACGACGCCGGTCGGTGGTGGGGCTTCACGGCGAGCTCGTTCTGCTCGGTGTCCATGAATCCGCCGCTCGTCCTTGTCTGTCTCGCGACGTCCGCCCAGTGCCACCCCGCGTTCGAGGCGGCGCGGCGGTTCATCGTGCACGTGATGCCCCCGGAACACGCCGACCTCGCGGTGCGGTTCGCGACGCGCGGCGCGGACAAGTTCGCGGACGCGGGCTTCCGCCCCGACGAACGCGGCCTCCCCGTGCTCGACCGGGCGTGCGTGACGCTGGACTGTGCCGCCCACGCGATCCAACCGGCGGGTGACCACTCGATCCTGCTCGGCCGGGTCGAGCGGACCCAGGTCGGCGAGGACCGTCCCGCCGTCTACTTCCGCCGCCGGTTCCACCTGCTCGGGGACGCCACCTGAGCCACTTGACGGCGCGGCTGTTCTGCTCTTCTGATATACGCTGGTCGGCGTGGCGACGCCCGGATACCTCGGCCCGCGCGACGGTATGCCCGGCTCGGATGAATGGGCGGGGGCTGGAGCGGGCCCGGCGGCGGTAGCCGACGCCGGGCAGGGCCGGCCCCGCCGGCTCCGGCTGGGCGCCACCGCCCGGGACAGAGTGGCCGACGTGCTCCGCGACGAGATCATGAGTGGCCGCCTCGGCCCGGGGGCCCGCATCGATCTGGACGAGACCGCCGCGTGGCTGGGCACGAGCCGCACTCCCGTCCGCGAGGCGTGCCTGGCGCTCCAGTTCGAGGGTCTGGTCCGCGTCGCCCCCCGCAGCGGGGTGACGGTGATCGGTCTGCGCCAGCGCGACGTCGAGGACAACTTCGCCCTCATCGCCATGCTCTCCGGCGCGGCCGCGGCCTGGGCCGCGGAACGGATCTCCGAAGCCCACCTGGCCGAGCTCCGGCGCCTGGCGGCCGACGTCCGATCGGCGGTCGAGACCGGCGGCGACCTGCGGACGGCGAACTTCCTGTTCCACCGGGCCGTCAACCAGGCCAGCGACTCGGTGCGCCTGATCGCGCTCATCCGCCAGACCGGGCGGATCATCCCGTGGTCGTTCTTCGACCTCGTCCCGGAGCAGGTGGGCTGCGCCCTGCGCGAGCACGACGACATCGTCGACGCCATCGCCGCCCACAACGGTGCCCGCGCGCGCCGGGTGTCGGAGGAGCATGTGGTCAGCGCCGGCCGGCTCCTCGTCGCGCGGGTGTTCGGCCCCGGGCCGGTCGGGGCCGGATCGACAGCCGCCGGTCCGGCGGCGGGCGCCGGCGCCGGCGGCTGACGGGCGATCGCGGCCCTCGCCGCACATCAGATCCAGCCTGGGATCCTGGGGACCCACTTCCGCGCGGCCGGTCCGTTCAGGGTCGGACGTCGCCGCTGACCGACGAGGTGAAGCTGCTGGCGGGCCGTGCCAGGCCCAGGTTCTCGCGCAGGGTCGAGCCGGTGTAGCGGGAGCGGAACAGTCCGCGGCGGCGCAGCTCGGGCACCACCAGCCGGACGAAGTCCTCGAACGCGCCGGGGAAGTGGGTGGCCGCGAGGACGAAACCGTCGCAGGAGTAGGTCTCGAACCAGTCCTGCATCTGGTCGGCGATCTGTGCGCCGGTGCCGACGAAGCGCGGGCCCTGCAGCAGGGTGGCGCGGTGGTTCGCCAGCGTCCGCAGTGTCATCCTGCCGCCGCCGAGGTGCTTCTTCACGCCCTGGACGAGACCGCGGATGCCGGAGACGGAGTTGATGAGCTCGTCGGTGATCTCGTCGTCGAGTGAGTAACCCGAGAAGTCGTGGTTGGTGAGTTCGGAGAGCAGCGTCAGCGACGCCATCGGGTGGACGAGCTCGTCGCGGAAGATGTTCTCCTTCTCCCTGGCGATCGTCTCGGTCTCGCCGACGATGGCGTACGCCATCGGGAGCATCCGGACGGCGTCGGCGGACCGGCCCTCGGCTGTGACGAGTTCCTTCTGGCTGCGGTAGTGCTCGGCGGCGACGCTCTGGCTCGGGTCGGCGGTGAAGATCAGGTCGGCCCACCTGGCGGCGAACTGCTGGCCGCGGCCCGACTGGCCGGCCTGGATGATGGGCAGCCGGCCCTGCGGCGGGCGCGGGACGGTGAGTGGTCCCTGCACGTGGAAGTACTTGCCGTGGTGGTTGAGTTCGTGGACCTTGCCCGGGTCGGCGAAGACGCCGGACTCTCGGTCCATCACCAGGCTGTCGTCCTCCCAGGAGTCCCAGAGTCGGGTGACGACGTCGATGAACTCCTCGGCGCGGTCATAGCGCTCGTCGTGACCGAGGTGTTGGTCGACCCCGAAGTTGCGGGCCTCGGAGTCGTTCACCGAGGTGACGACGTTCCAGGCCGCCCGCCCGCCGCTGAGGTGGTCCAGCGTCGCGAAGGTCCGCGCGACGTGGAACGGCGGGTAGTACGTCGTGGAGTAGGTCGCTCCGAGGCCCAGGTGCGACGTCGCGGCCGCGACGGCGCCCAGCACCGCGGTCAGATCGAGCTTGACCGGGCGGGCGCCGTAGCGGACGGCGTCGGCGGGAGACGCGTTGTAGATCGACGGCATCGCCAGGCGGTCGTCGAAGAACATCAGGTCGAACGTGCCCTCCTCGAGCACCCGCGCTATCCGCTGGTAGTAGCGGAGGTCGAGGAAGTCGTGCGCCGAGCTCGGGTACCGCCACGACCCCGAGTACACCGACACGTTCGAAGCCTGCATGAACGCGACCAGGGTGAGCTGGTCCTCGCGCCTTGGCGACACGGATGCCCCTCTCGCAGTTGATATATCAGGTTCTCGCCATTAGACGCTTGGCGCGCGGCGAGGTCAACCGGATCGGAGCAGTGTGGTCGGGCGGGAGCGCTCGGTGGCGGTAGGCCGGCGCCGGCGACCGGGAGGTCGATCCCGGAGGCGGCGAGGAGGCCGACGATGGTCTTCCTGGCCGCCGCCTGCTCGACCATGCTGGTGAAGAAGGTGAAAGGTGAACAGCCCGGCCAGCGCTGGGCCAGCTCCCGGAACTGCTGGCCGGCATCAGCTTCGAACACACCGACACCCGTCCATCGGGCACCGGCGGGTAGCCGTGTCGGCTGCGCATGGTCGACGTTGTCCTGTTCGGCAGGAACCTCTCCATCCCGGTTCGGCGGACACCTCGGAAGAAGGAGCGAACGCATGATCGACCACAAGGTCCGCGTGTACCGGAGCGCCGAGCGGCTGGCCCGCGAGGACCAGCTCGCCTGGAAGATCGCCGCGGTCGCCACCGACCCGGTCGAGGTCACCGACGACGTGACCGACATGGTGATCAACCGGGTCATCGACAACGCCGGGGTGGCCGCCGCGTCGCTGACCCGAAAGCCGGTGGCCGCCGCCCGCGACCAGGCGCTGCGGCACATCCCCGCCCCCGGGCGTGACGGCGCTACCGTGTTCGGCACGCCGGCCGGCGTCCGCGTCTCCCCGGAGTGGGCAGCCTGGGCCAACGGCGTCGCCGTGCGCGAGCTGGACTTCCACGACACCTACCTGGCGGCGGACTACTCCCACCCCGGGGACAACATCCCGCCGGTGCTGGCCGTCGCCCAGCACCTGGGGTTGGACGGCGCCGCCCTGCTGCGCGGGATCGCCACCGGCTACGAGATCCAGGTCGCACTCGTCCGCGGGATCTGCCTGCACCGGCACAGGATCGACCACATCGCGCACCTCGGCCCGTCCGCCGCCGCCGGCATCGGCGCCCTGCTAGGTCTGCCGACCGAGACCGTCCACCAGGCTGTCCAGCAGGCCCTGCACACGACCACAACGACCCGGCAGTCGCGCAAGGGCGAGATCTCGAGCTGGAAGGCGTACGCACCGGCGTTCGCCGGCAAGCTCGCCGTCGAGGCGGTGGACCGGGCCATGCGCGGTGAGGGCGCGCCGTCACCGGCCTACGAGGGTGAGGACGGGTTCATCGCCTGGCTGCTCGACGGGCCCGGCGGGCAGTACGTCGTCTCGCTGCCCGCGGCCGGGGAGGCCAAGCGGGGGATCCTCGAGACCTACACCAAGGAGCACTCCGCCGAGTACCAGAGCCAGGCGCTGATCGACCTGGCCCGCCGCCTCGGCCCGCGGATCGGGGACTTCGCCCGGGTCCGCTCCATCGTGATCCACACCAGCCATCACACCCACCACGTGATCGGCTCCGGGGCGAACGACCCGCAGAAGTACGACCCGAAGGCCAGCCGGGAGACCCTCGACCACTCGATTCCCTACATCTTCGCGGTCGCGTTGCAGGACGGCGACTGGCACCACGAGCGCTCCTACGCCCCCGAGCGGGCGGCGCGGCCGGACACCGTCGCCCTCTGGCGGAAGATCACCACACTGGAGGACAAGGAGTGGACGCGGCGTTACCACGCCACCGACCCCAGCGAGAAGGCGTTCGGGGGACGGGTCGTCGTCGAGCTCGACGACGACACCGTGCTCACCGACGAGATCGCCGTCGCCGACGCGCATCCGCTCGGCGCCCGTCCGTTCGCCCGGGACGAGTACGTCGGCAAGTTCCGCCGGCTCGCCGAGGGCGTCATCCCCGGCCCCGAGCAGGACAGGTTCCTCGACACCGCCGCCCGCCTGCCCGAACTGACCCCGGGCGAACTCGCCGGCCTCACCCTCACTCCCGAGCCCGCACTCACCACCGGTGGCACCCAGGGGATCTTCTGACCGCCCGGATTTCGGAAAGGAACCCGCAGTGCTGCACGCGAAGAAGCCGGCCCATTCCCGTCGCGCCGCGTTCCGGGAGGCGCTGCGTTCCGGTCGCCTGCTGCGTTTCCCCGGCGCGTTCAACCCGCTGACCGCTGTTCTCATCACCGAGCTCGGCTTCGACGGCGTCTACGTCTCCGGCGCGGCGCTCTCCGCCGATCTCGCCCTGCCCGACATCGGTCTGACCACGTTGACCGAGGTCGCCGGGCGGGCCGGACAGATTGCCCGGGTCACCGACCTGCCGGCCCTCGTGGACGCCGACACCGGCTTCGGCGAGCCGATGAACGTCGCCCGCACCGTCCAGATCCTCGAGGACGCCGGGCTCGCCGGCTGCCACCTCGAGGACCAGGTCAACCCGAAGCGGTGCGGTCATCTCGATGGCAAGTCCGTGGTGAGCACCGAGGAGATGGTCCGCCGGATCCACGCCGCGGTCACCGCCCGCCGTGACGACAACTTCGTCATCTGCGCCCGCACCGACGCCCGCGCCGGCGAGGGCCTGGACGCCGCCACCAAGCGCGCCCGCGCCTACGCCGACGCCGGCGCGGACATGATCTTCCCGGAGGCGATGGCTGACCTCGCCGAGTTCGAGGCGATGCGCAGCGCGGTCGACGTGCCGATCCTGGCGAACATGACCGAGTTCGGGAAAAGCGAGCTTCTCACCACCGCGGCGCTGGAATCCGCCGGCGTGAACCTCGTCATCTACCCGGTCACCCTGCTGCGCCTCGCGATGGGCGCCGTCGAGGACGGGCTGCGCCAGCTCCTGGCGGACGGCACACAGGCCGGTCTCGTCGACCGGATGCAGACCCGCTCCCGCCTCTACGAGCTCCTCGACTACCCCGCCTACAACACCTTCGACACCGACACCTTCAACTTTCGGATCTGAACATTCCGATTTTCACCCCGATCTTCGTCATGTCGCGGATCACCGGGTGGACGGCGCACATCATCGAGCAGCTCGCCGCCTCGTCGGCTGACCCGGCCGGACAGGGACCACCGCGAGCATTGCTGATCATGGTGTTCCGTGGAACACCATGCCGTCCGTCGACTTCCTGAAGGACGTCGTCGAGCGCCAGGCGCCGCCTGAGGCTCGTCAGTCGGCGGTTTCGAGACCAGCGTGGAACCGCAGCAGTCGGGCCCTGTGTTCGCCGAGGACCGGGCGGGTGCGTTCGATCAGGCTGTCGAGCTCGGCGGCGCGGTCGCGGCTCGGCGCGTGGTACGTGGTGGCGGCTTCGTTGTCGAGCCACGCTGTCAGGTCGGCCTGTGCGTTGGCCCGCAGCCGTTCGTAGGCGTCGTCGAGCAGGCGCAGGTTGACGGCCATCCGCTGCCAGGCGTCGTCCCCGGTGGTCAGCAGCCGGTAGCCGGCGAACCGCACATGCGGGGCGTTGCCCGCGGCGAGCAGCGCCTCCAGCACCGGCCGCTCAACGGCGCCGGACTCGCGGCGCAGAGTCGCCACCGCCTGGCGGGTGACCGCGGCGGAGTCGTCGCGCAGCATCGGCACCAGCTCTGCCGTCCGCGTGACGCCGAGGCGACGCAGCGCCCGGATCGCCTCCACCCGGCCGCGGGCACGCGGATGCGACAGCCACCGGGCGACGACGTCGGCGTCGTCCGCCGCGCCGGTCTCCCCGAGCCCCGCGATCGCCCCCGGCTCCGGTGCCTGGGCTGCGGCGAGCCGGCGGTAGCGCTCGGCCGGGTCCGAACCGGCACGGCGCAGCGCCGCCTGGGCGGTTTCGCGCACGAGTGGATGCCGATCGGCTAGCGCCGCCTCGGCCACGGCACTGTCACCGCGCGCGATCAGGGCCTGGAGTGCCTCGGCGCGCACCTGGGCGGTGCGGCTGGCCAGCATCGCGTGCAACTGCGCCGGATCGGCCGTGGCCCGGACCGCGGCCTGGGCGCACATCGTCCGGATCGGCAGGTCGCCGTCCCTGACCGCCGCCGTTGTCAGCTGGTCCAGGCTCAGCTGGTCAGTGGCGATCGCCGCCCGGTAGGCGGCCCGCCGGGTCGCGCGATCCCGCGCCGACAGCAGCGGCTGGAGTTGCCGCGCCGGCAGGTCCCGCAGGATCTGATCGACGCGCTGCGCGAGCCAGGTGCCCTCACGCCGTCCGCGTAACGCGAACGCCAGCTCCGCCAGCGTGGTCAGCGCCGGCCCGTCCGGCAGTGCTGGCCAGCCCTCGACGGCCGTCCGTGCCTGGTGCCGAACCTCGGCCACCCAGTCGCAGGCGCGAAGCGCGAGTACCGCGGCCGCGGCCGGGTGCGTCCGGTCCGCCAGGCGGACGGCTGCCGCCTCGCGGATCCGCCCGTTGTGGTGGCACCCCGCCACCACCAGGCGCAGCTCGTCCACCTCGCCGTCGGCCAGGTCCGCCGCGAGGCGCCGCGACCAGTGCGACGTGGACCACCACCGCTGCCGCAACGCCGTGTCCACCGCCAGCCACCACGGCGCCGCGGCCGTGCCCAGCGCGTCCAGAACCGCCTGGCGCAGGGCCGGGTCGCCGTCGCGGGCCACGGTCAGCAGCGCGCCCGCGAACTCCGTCGGGCCGACGCCCGGGTCGGTGCCACCGGCCGCGGCAGCAACCCGCCCGGCCGTCACAAGCCCTGAAAGGTGATCGCGCTCGCCGGCCTCCTCGGCGGTGACGGCGGTGCGGTGCAGCCACCGTCGCAGCCGTTTCCTCACCGTCGCGGCCACGGGCGCACCTCCTCAAGGAATACGAACCATCATGATCGCGATCATTCTGTTCTGTCGCGGACGAGTCGGCGAGTAGGGGTCGAGCGGCGACCCGATCGTCCGCCTGAAAAGCGGAAGGTCGGCGGTTCGACCCCGCCCCTGCCCACCGCCTCTGACCAGGCCTTTTGTCTCTCCATTGAGATCGATTCTGCCGTTTGAAGATCGTTATGTGGCAACGGGTGTAGACGTCCCTTGGTTTTATCTGTCAAGCGGCGGCGGTCTGGGTGGTGTCGGTGAGGGCTGGCCAGGCGGTGGTTTCGTCGTAGGTCGTCTGGTGGCGTAGGCAGCCGTGGAGGATGGCGACGTGCCGGTTCGCGAGAGCGCGTAGCGCCTGGTGGTGGGTCATGCCGCGGGTGCGGTGGTTGTCGTAGTAGGCCCGTGCGCCGGGTGAGGCTTTCAGCGCGGCGAATGCCTGGGTTGCCAGTGTGTCGCGGAGGCGGCTGTTGACCGCGACCCGGGCCAGGACGACACGGCGTTTGCCGGAGGCGCGGGTGATCGGTGAGGTGCCGGCGTAGTTGCGGCGGGCGCGGGCGGTCTCGTATCGGTTCGGGTCGTCGCCGAACTCGCCGAGGGCCCGCGCGGCCAGGACCGGCCCGAATCCGGGCAGGGACAGGTAGATCCGGGCGTGGGGGTGCTGGTGGAGGCGTGTGGTCATCTCGGCCTCGACCCGGTCGATCTGCGCGACGAGGGTCGTCAGGACCGCGACGACGGCGGTGACGGTGTGCCCGTAGGCCTGCGCGATCTCGGCGGGTGCGGTGAGCTGCTCCCCGCGTAGCGCGGTACGGATCTCTTCCGCGCGGGTGTCGGCGCGGCGTTGCCGGCCGGCCCTGCGGAGCAGGGCGGCGATCCGGGTTGTGGTCAGCGCGCGGCCGGCGGTCGGGGTCGGGGCGGCGGCCAGGACGGCGAGGGCGTCACGGCTTGCGAGGTCGTCGAACGCGGCGAGGGCGGCCGGGTGGAACTCCCGCAGGGTCGAACGCAGCAGGTTCGCGTGCCGTTGCCGTGCCCAGGCCAGGTTCTGATGGGTACGGGCCAGGACTTTCACCGCTTCGGCGAGGTCGCTGTCCGCGGCGACGGTGCGGTGGTGATGCCGGTCGGTGCGGACCAGGTCCGCCAGTACTCTCGCGTCTCCAGGGTCGCTTTTCGCCCGGGAGGTGACGTGCCGTTCGCGGTACCGGGCGGCGGAGAGCGGGTTGATCGCATAGACCTGGTAGCCGGTCGCGACCAGGGCACCGACCCACGGCCCGCGGTCGCACTGACGCCCCTGTGTTGTCAAGTGGCCGCAGTGGCCGCGGTGGCCGGTGGGCTGGTGCGCGGGATGGCGTTGTAGAT
>NZ_JALKFY010000240.1:0-252 GCF_023242985.1 Frankia sp. Mgl5
TCCCTTTTCTGCATCTTGATCTAATGATTGTCGGTACGATGCTGCCGCTCTTTCCTGGTATCGCCGTAACGAATGCGCTTCGCGATCTCATGGCGGGTGACTTGATGGCGGGAATCGCCCGTGGAGTGGAAGCGGGGTTAACAGCTTTGTCGGTAGCGGTCGCGACAGCAATCATTCTTTCGTTTGCGAGGTGATTCCATGGTGGTCTGGTGGCAGGGGCTTGGCCTTAGTTTACTTTCGACAGTGGCGTAC
>NZ_JALKFY010000241.1:0-252 GCF_023242985.1 Frankia sp. Mgl5
GAGTTACAGCAATACGATTTGCGCGGGGTAAAACGGCTGTTGATGCGAACAGGTTCGTGGCGCAATCCAGCGGAATTTCCCGGCGAGATCACGTATCTTCGTGCCGATGTGGCTCCGTTTCTTGCGGAGAAAGGGATCAAGCTGATCGGAGTCGATGTTCCCTCAGTCGACCCGCTGGACAGCAAGGAGCTTCCTGCCCATCATGGTCTGCATGCACACGATATTCATATACTGGAAGGGATCGTCCTGGAT
>NZ_JALKFY010000242.1:0-251 GCF_023242985.1 Frankia sp. Mgl5
GGCATACGATGTCGGAAAAAATGCTGCACATGAAGTCGGAGTATGACTGGGTTCGCCAGTTTTTGATGTATGAACCGAGAGGCCACGACGTGATGTCAGGCGCATTGTTGGTTGAGCCGTGCCATCCGGAAGCGGACCTGGGCGTAATTTATATCGAAACCGGCGGGTATTTGCCGATGTGCGGCCATGATACGATCGGTGTCTGCACGGCGGTGGTGGAAATGGGCCTGATTCCCGTAGCAGAGCCACTG
>NZ_JALKFY010000243.1:0-251 GCF_023242985.1 Frankia sp. Mgl5
CCCATACAGACCCAAAGTCTTGGCATAGGTATGGAACAAGACGCGGATCGCGCGGTCAGCTAGGCCTAACATCCGCAGGCGTAAGACAGGGTTTTTTCCTTCCAGGCCGTAGCGGCCGGAGTCCTCTGCACGCAGCTTCATCCGCTTCAGGGTGTCGTAGCGTCCTTCCCAAATCAAGTAGAGAATCCAGGCTGTAAGCGATTGTACTTCTACTTCAGCCCCTTCCTGTTCGAGAAAGCGCTGCAATTGAT
>NZ_JALKFY010000244.1:0-251 GCF_023242985.1 Frankia sp. Mgl5
GGGTACAACCATACTTTACGCTTGGTGAATGTTTGGGGCGCTTCCTGGCACAGGTAACGGTAGGTTCCGTTCAGGAAATTGCGATCACATACAGTGGAGAATTGGCCGAAGTGGACACCACCCCCCTGACGCGTACGGTCTTGAAAGGCGTTCTTTCCTTCCGACTCGGTGAGGAAGTGAACTACGTCAACGCTCCGGCACTGGCCAAAACCAGGGAAATCTCCGTGATGGAGCAAAAGTCTTCCCTGAAC
>NZ_JALKFY010000245.1:0-251 GCF_023242985.1 Frankia sp. Mgl5
CTAAAGAGCATCTCTTTCGTACCACCGCCGCCTGGCAGCAAGCCTACGCCCACTTCAACCAGACCGAGATAGGTTTCTGCTGATGCCTGCACACGGTCAGCGAGGTAGCACACCTCAACGCCGCCACCCAGCGTCATGCCAAACGGTGCGGCAACAACGGGTCGGTGCATGTTACGCAGCGCGTCGTTTGCTTTGTGGAAACTCTTCACCATCATTTCCAGCTCGAACCAGTTGTCATCCTGCGCTTCCAT
>NZ_JALKFY010000246.1:0-251 GCF_023242985.1 Frankia sp. Mgl5
GTCTGGATTTCTTTTAGATGGTCGGCAAGGCAGTCCCAGGTTTCGGTCATCCCTTCGATTAGGCCCATGTCCAGTGTTGCCTTGAGGGCCTCGGCCGACGCAAATTCAGCGCGGTTAATGAGTTTCGTCTTGCCTTCATGTTCGACGAACGTCAGCGTTATCAGCAGCTCCGGCATACCCTCGACCGCGTTGCCTTCCTTTCGGCCCCCACCAGCGCGACAAGTGCTCAGCAAACGGGAGTGATATCAGAT
>NZ_JALKFY010000247.1:0-251 GCF_023242985.1 Frankia sp. Mgl5
TCTTTTACCGTGATCGGTAAGGCAGACCCATTCGTTTTTTCCAGCATATGGCGGGTAATGGGGGATAAAAAGGCTTGCCACTCCGGCTCGCTTTTGGCTGCTGCCTGTGCAAATGCGAGCGGCGTCCCATCGAACACCAGCCTCCCCTGATCAAAAAACAGGATGCGGTCAGCCAGATGAAAAGTGCGGTCCAGCCGATGCTCACTCATCACGATGGTAAAGCCCCATTCTTCATGCAAACGCCTTAACGA
>NZ_JALKFY010000248.1:0-250 GCF_023242985.1 Frankia sp. Mgl5
GGAGAGATTACCCCTGATGAACCGACGCTTGTCCGTGTCCACTCGGAATGTTTGACCGGCGATGTGTTCGGCTCACTGCGCTGCGATTGCGGTCCACAGCTGCATGCAGCTCTTGCGAAGATCGAACAGGCGGGAAAAGGGATCCTGCTATACATGCGTCAAGAAGGTCGGGGGATCGGCCTGATTAACAAGCTGCGTGCGTACAAGCTGCAGGAAGAGGGACTTGATACGGTAGAGGCGAACGAGAAGC
>NZ_JALKFY010000249.1:0-250 GCF_023242985.1 Frankia sp. Mgl5
TTGGAATGGCCGCCCAATGTAATCTTTTTCACGCCGGAGTGGGGCGTTTATGAATTTCCCGAAAAGTCTTGCGTGATCTATGGCTGGGGCTTTTCCCAGGCTCATCTGACCGAGTCGCCCCTGCGCAATTTTCCTGGCAAACTCCCCGGCTTTCAGTATCATTTGATGCTTTTACACGGGACAGTGGAGATGGGGCGGGATTGGGGACATCAGCCTTATGCACCATTGCCGCTAGCTGAATTGGCAGCAG